>QILZ01000094.1 GCA_003233545.1 Spirochaetales bacterium | reverse complement strand
GGTAAAAGCCGCTTAGAGCTAAAAGGATATCCTCTTGGAAAATTGAGTTATACCGATTTTCTTACTCCTGCCTTCTCTTAATTTTGTCAAGTTATTACCTTTATAACAATTTTGCAAAGGTCTCGCGATATAATTTATAGAAAAAAATGAGAGATAATACTTGACAATATACTATTTTGATTTATAGTAAGATAAATGTTACAAAAATGAGAGCGATCTCATAACTGTAACATTAAATTATTCCAGGAGGAGGTCTCTATGAAAAGAGCAATTATTATTTTGCTTGCCCTGGCGGTTGTTACGTCAGGAGTTTTTGCCGGAGGGCAGAAAGAAAAGGGCAAAATCAAACTGATCTATATGACAGCAGGTGATGTAAATATGTTAGCGCTGGGTCAGAATGTATTCGCCCCTCAATTTCAGAAGAAATATCCGAATATTTCACTGGTAACAATACAAACAGGTGCCGGGAATGCCGGTTCGCAGAGAATCTATGAAAAGATCCTTGCCGACAGCCGGTCGAACAAAAAGGAATGGGATGTCGATGTGGCAATGGTTCATCAGATTTTTATGAAATGGGCAATGGAAAAGGATCTTCTGCTTAAATATGCCGAAGGTCTGGATACATGGAAATATGTTACTTCGCCTTTTGCAAAAACATCACTCGGTGTAAATATCGAAGGTTATGCAATGCCAATGTTCCACAGTCAGACAGCCCTGGCCTACAATCCCGATTACGTAAAAAATCCTCCCAAGAGTTATAAAGAGCTTGAAGAATGGGTTAAAAAAAACCCGGGAAAGTTCGGGTATAACGGAATAAAAGGGGGAATGTCCGGAGTTTCTTTCACGGTCGGCTGGGTTTATGCGAAAACGGGGAAGTATAAAAAATATGCCGTAACCGGTCCTTTCGAGAAATCCGAAGTTGCTTCATGGAAAGGTGCGTTTGAGGATTTAAAAGAGTTTAACAAATATGTAACTTTTACAGCAGGGAACGTAGGAACTCTCGATGCATTGAACCGAGGTGAAATATGGATGGGACCGGTCTGGGTCGATATGTTCTTTACTTTCATGAACGAGGGGAAGCTCGATCCCAAAACCAGGCTTGTTTTACCGAAACCCGGAATGCCTGGCCAGCCCATGTATTTTGTAATTCCCAGGAAGGCTGCTCATGCCGATGCGGCAAAAAAATTCGTGGAGTTTGCAACGAGTCCTGCGATACAGGCGAAAGATATAGTG
This sequence comes from Spirochaetales bacterium, assembly GCA_003233545.1. Lineage (GTDB taxonomy): Bacteria > Spirochaetota > Spirochaetia > SZUA-6 > SZUA-6 > SZUA-6. The sequence continues at coordinate 10,511 of QILZ01000094.1, read as the reverse complement.
GAAAAATTCAACTGGTATCCGGGTATCGACGGTTCTTATCTTAAAGATTATGTTCCGAAAGCAACCTATGATAAGATCTACAGGGACGTAACTCCGAAGGACCTGGCAGAGAAAGGATTGGCATTTCCTCTTGCCGATTATTTCAATGCCATGCTTGAATCATACGAGAAGTGGATTAAATAGTCATGTTTGCTGCTGCTCGAAAACGGAGGGGATTTATATTCCCTCCGTATGTTTTACTTCTGTTTCCCGCTGTTCTGTTTATGCTTCTGATATATGCTTATCCCTTTATTTCCTCGGTTATCAGAAGTTTTATAAATAAAAAGGGTGCTTTATCCTTTGATAATTATATAAAATCATGGAATCTGTATCTAAAGGATATCCTGTTTACTTTCTCGATAACGATATTTAATACTTTAGCCTCGGGAACGATTGCAGTCCTGTTGTCAGTTTATTTCAGACTTCATGACAGCGTTATTTCGAGATTCCTTATTAACCTCTACAGATTGCCCATATTCATCCCCTTTGTAGTTGTAGCCCAGATGATGAACGGTTTTCTTGCACCACACGGATTATTAAATATCGCTCTTGCCCAGTTAAGATTAATAGATTTAAATAATCCTCTGCAGCTGTTTAATTTTATCGGGTTGTCATTCGGGTTCATCTGGAAACTTGCACCATTTACAATTTTAATAATTTATGGCGGTTTCCAGATGATAGATAACAGCTACATCGAGGCTGCAAGAAGCTCAGGCGCCAGGCGTCTGAACCTTATAATAAGAATTCTTATACCCATGAACAAACCGAGTATAATGGTAGCACTTGTACTTATTTATTCTCAGATTGTAGGAACTTTTACGCTGCCGTACATGCTTATAGGCGGGAAAATACCTACAACAATTACCGTTGACATAGCACATAGAGTTAACTATTTCATGGATTTTGGTGTTGCCAATGCGCTCGGGGTTTTCTCCTATATTCTGGTATTTGTTACTGCAATTTACTATCTAAAGACAAAAGTGAGAGAGGTTAAATAAAGTGCGGAAAATACTGATTATTAATAAAAAACTATTTATTGTAACTCTGGAAATAATTCTTTTACTGTTTTCTCTTTTGCTCATTTTCGGACCGATGACAAGCCTGGCGCTGTGGTCGATTACAGATAAATGGTTCTGGCCGCATCTTCTTCCGCAGAGTATAGGATTAGATTACTGGCGGCAGGCACTTGGCATTCAGAAAAGTCTTGCAATAGGCGCTGTAAGCATTATTCCGGCATTCTTTTTAAGTCTTATGATAGCAGTAATTACCGTAGTTACTGCTATGGCGATTGCAATTCCCGCCGGTTATGCACTTGCGAAATACAAAATACCCTTTGGCATGTTTATTTTCTTTTTATTTCTTATGCCGAATGCTTTTCCTCAGCAGCCGATTTTTGTAAACCTTCTGGATATTTTTACGAAAGTCGGACTGGCGGGAACAATAACGGGAGTAATAATTGTGCATATTCTTGTCGGGCTTGTCTTTGGTGTGTGGATTACCAGCGCGACTTTCAGATCGATCCCGCCGCAGTTAGAAGAAGCTGCAAGAAGCGTAGGTGCAAATGGCATAAAAGCTTTTTTCAGAATAACACTTCCCCTTGCCGCACCTGGTCTTCTTGCAAGTTCGGTATTTGTTTTTATGACTTCTCTCGATGAGTTTACAGGTACCTTTTTTATCGGGCTGCCCTTTGTAATAACTCTTCCCATGACTCTGTATTCATCGAGCGGATACAATATGCAGTTTGCATCTGTAATCGCAATTATTCTTTTACTGCCCAGTATTCTTTTTATGATGTTGATACAGAAAGTTTTAAAAGCCGAATATGTCGGAGGAATGGGTTAAAAAGTCTAACCCGGTAGAATTGGAGGTAAATAATACATGTCAAATTTAAAACTTATTAGTATTCAAAAAAACTACGGAAAAGTAAAAGCAATCGATAATCTTAACCTGGAAGTACAGGACGGAGAATTGGTTACACTCTTAGGTCCATCCGGATGCGGGAAAACGACAACCTTAAGAACAATATCGGGGTTTTTAGCTCCGAGCAGCGGAGAGATATATATAAATGACCGCAGAATTACAGATATACCTCCCGAAAGAAGAGGAATCGGACTTGTTTTTCAGAATTATGCACTCTGGCCCCATATGACGGTTTTCCAGAATCTTGCATTCGGACTGCAGATGAGGAAACTGCCGAAGGATGAAATTAAAAGAAGGGTAAAACAGCGTCTCGAAACGGTCAGGCTCGAGGAATATGAAAACAGGTATCCCAGGGAACTAAGCGGCGGACAGCAGCAGCGGGTTGCATTGGCCAGGGCGCTTGTTCTGGAACCCGATATCCTTCTCCTCGACGAACCGTTAAGTAATCTTGATGCTCTGTTAAGAGAAAAAATGAGGTTCGAAATAGCGAGGATTCATAAGGAATCCGGTGTAACTACCGTGTATGTAACACACGATCAAACTGAGGCCATGGTTATTTCGGATAGGATAATTATCTTAAACAAAGGCAGAATTATGCAGCAGGGTAAACCTGAGGATATTTACGAGAATCCTGCCAATAAATTTGTGGCCAGTTTTATGGGGAATACATCTTTTATTAACGGAACCGTTGTGGATTTTAATGGTAAATATACCGGGGTAAAAACCGGTGACGGACTGACAATTTATGGTATCGGAAGGAAAGTAGAAAAAGGGGAAAACGTGGTGATCGCAGTAAGACCTGAGGATGTACAATTTATATTGTCACCGGGTATCCGGAGAGAAATGAAGAGTAATAACCTCTTTTCAGCAAAAATAGAAAGAGAATCATATATCGGAGAGGTTGTCGATTACCAGCTTAAGTTAAAAAGCTGGTCGATACGGGCTAAAAGTGCAGTATCCAATAAAATGACAGAGGGTGAGATAGTCAAAATATACCTCGATCCCGATAAAATGCCGATTTTATCCGAATAAAGAGAAGGCTGGGTGAACATTGGAAATATCATTCTTAGGTACTTCGTGTGCTATACCGACTTTACACAACGGCTCGACATCATTCCTTGTCAGAACAGGTGGTTACCTTGTTCTTGTCGACGCAACGGATAATCCTGTTAAATCAATACTTAAGACAGGAGCGGATCCTCTTGAACTGGATATTGTTTTACTAACTCATTATCATGCTGATCATTTATCAGGATATCCCGCACTTATTTCCACGCTTAACTGTATGGGAAGGAAAAAGGATTTAACCGTAATAACAAACCCGGAAACAGAAAGAAAGGCAAAGGATATCTTAAATATTTTCGAGCTTCGGGACGATAGGATCAGTTACAGAGTAAATTATACTGATAGGTTTATTAAGCGGGATACAAGTATCGAAATAGTTTCGGGATTTCATACGGTTCCGACAAGTATGGTTTTTTTTAAGGAGAACTCAACGGTAGTATTCTATACGGCAGACACTGTTTATACCCCAAAGATATCCGAAATTGCTAACAAATGCAGTTTGATGATTCATGAAGCTACTTATTCGAGGAAAAGAACGAACAGTCCGGACGGGCACAGCAGCGCTTACGAGGCGGGATTATCTGCTGCGAATGCAGGGGCAAAAGAATTATATCTCTGTCACATCTGCATGAATGAGTATTCCGATTCGGAAAGTCTAATCAAGGAAGCGCAGGAGGCATACACGGGAAAAGTAATTATTCCCGAACTTTTCAACTGGTATAAAATCTAATTTTGCGGATTGCGAAATATTTAATATACTATATAAGATAAGGATAATTTTAAAATTGAGCAGTTATGATAAATGACAAATCGAAAGACAATATAACAATTGAAGACGTCGCGAAATACTGCGGCTATTCAAGGGCAACGATATCACGGGTAATTAATAAGGAAGGTAATGTAAAACCTTTAACTGCAGAAAAAATCGAATCGGCAATTAAGGAACTTGGTTATAAGCCGAATGCAAATGCAAGTGCTCTCTCCGGCGGAAAAACGAAAACAATAGCAGTTTTATTGTCGGAAATCTGGCGGCCTTATTACTCCACGTTATTGGGAGGTATCGAGGAGGTTGCATCCGAAAAGAATTATTACATTATTGTAAGAACAAAGGATTATAAAAGAGCTGCCCTGGATTTGCTTAAAGAAAACAGGATCGACGGATTTATTATAAGAAACATGAAAGATCCGGCTGATGATATCGAATTAGTCAGGAAGCTTGATAAGCATAATGTTCCATTTATTCTTATTGGTAATCCTATCTCCGGACAGAATTATCCTTCCATTAAAATCGATAATGTCGGCGGAGCAAGAGAAATGGCTCATCATTTTGTTAAGCATGATTATAAAAATATACTTTTTATTTCAGGGCCTGCCAATAATGTGGATTCGAATGACCGGGCCTATGGTTTTAAATTGGGATTAACGGAAAAGGGAATGGACCCTGGTGCGGTTATTCATGCAGAAGGTGATTATTCTAAAGAAAGCGGGTATGAAATAGCAAAAACCGTTTTTCCAGGTAATAAAGTGGATGCGGTTTTTGCAGCGAACGACCGGATGGCACTGGGTGTCCTTCTGTATGCAAAAGAGAATAATATTAATGTGCCCGAAGATGTTGCCCTTGCAGGGTTCGATGATACCTTCTTTTCCGAGTATCTTTCTCCTCCGCTTACTACTGTAAAACCTCCTGTTTATGAAATGGGTACTATTGCAATGGAGAATATAATCCTCATGCTGGAAGGATCGATATTAAGAAAATTAAAAATTATTCTTCCCACACAGCTTATTATCCGAGAGTCCTGCTGATCCGCATTGCCTTCTTTGCGGCCTCCACGATGTCCTTTACTCCCATTTCGTACTTATCGAGAAGCTTATCATAAGGCCCCGTTTCCCCGAAACAATCGCGGATACCTATTCTGACAACAGGTACGGGAAGATTTTCTGATAATACTTCTGCAACCGCAGAGCCGAGGCCGCCGATAATATTATTTTCCTCGCAGGTAACCACGGAACCGGTTTTGTCTGCCATGGTAATAATAAGTTCTTTATCCAGGGGTTTGATAGTAGGAATTTCCACGACGGCAGCATTTATTTCTTCCGACTGTAATACGGTTGCCGCTTTAAGGACTCTCGACATGATTGTACCGGTGCCTATCAATGTTATATCATTCCCGTCTTTGATCAGTATTCCTTTACCCAGCTTAAATTGCTGACTGCTGTCATGAAAGTTTATTACTTCGGCCCTGCTTAAACGCAGATAAACAGGACCGTCATAGTCTGCAATTACTGTTAGAATGGATTTAACCTGTTCGTGATCGCTTGCAGAGATTACGGCCAATCCGGGCAGAGAACGCATTACGGAGATATCGGCAATTGATTCATGCGTCGCACCGTCCATCGGTCCGGAGAATCCTCCGTAACCTCCGATAAGCTTCACATTTGTTTTTGCATATGCTACGAGGGTCCTTACCGGGTCTCCTGCACGCCATGATATAAGCCAGGCAAATGTATTGATAAAGGGAATTAGACCCGTAAGGCTTAAGCCCACTCCCACGCCGACAAGGTTCTGTTCCGCAATTCCCACATCGTAGAAACGTTCCGGAAATTTTCGTTTAAAATCGATCGTTCTTGTTCCTTCTGCCATATCCGCATCGACAACTACAATTTTGGGGTTGCTTTCTCCGAGTTCTGCAAGTGCTTCTCCGTATGCAAACCTGAGCTGCTTGGGGTTATTGTTTTTCATCTATCGTTCCTCCGATTGTTTTTCCGGTTAACCGCAGTTTATGATTTATTCGTTAAATGTGCTGATATTTCTTTAATAGCGAGTACCATTTCCGTATCAGACGGTACTTTCCCGTGCCATGCGCTCGTGTTTTCCATAAAAGATACTCCCTTTCCCTTAACCGTATTCGCAATAATAATAAGGGGGAGATTTACAGTATCTCCTCTTTTCACAATCGAAAAGGCCTCTGCAATTTCCCTGACGCTATGACCATTTATCGATACTGTTCTCCAGCCGAAACTTTTCCATTTATCCGCAACCGGTTCGATCGGCTGTACAGATTCGACGCTTCCGCTTAGCTGGTAACGATTATAATCGAGAATAAAAATAAGGTTGCCCAATCCGTACTTAGCTGCAGTCATGGCAGCTTCCCAGACTACCCCTTCCTGTGTTTCACCATCACCTAAAAGACAGTAAACCCGCGAATCGGAATTCTGCTGACGCAACCCTAACGCAGTACCGACCGAAACCGAAGCTCCTAATCCTAACGGGCCGGATGACATTTCCACCCCGGGAAGCCTGTTCTTATCAGGGTGCCCCTGAAGTCTGCTTCCCATTTTTCGAAGGGTAAAAAGTTCGTCTTCGGGGAAGTATCCTGATTTTGCAAGTACCGGGTAGTATATAGGTGCACAGTGTCCCTTTGAGATGTAAATACGGTCTCTTGCACCCCAATCCGGATTATCGGAATCGAGAACCGCAGAATGGAGGTACAGCGTGGTCAATATTTCCGCCGCTGAAAAAGAACCTCCGAGATGTCCGGATTTTGCATGAAATACCATCTTAAGTGCTTTTAATCTGAGCTCCCATGCAGTTCTTTCAAGTTCCTTAAGTGTTAATTTTTTTTCCATTGATTTTTCTCTTTTTTTTTAAAAAAACTTGCATACTCTAACGAGGTATGATATGCTGAATATATCTGGTTAACCAGTTGTATGTCAACCAGTAATTCGAATATTTTAAGCGGATTTTAAACAATTTTAACAGGAGTAAAAAAACTGATATTTATCAGAGAGAACCTTATAAAATGAAACAGGAAAGTAAAAATAATAACATAGAGTTTTTTAAGGAAATCGAAGTAAAAAGACCCCCTGATATTATTATTACACAGGTTAAAAATCTTATATCTTCCGGAAAATTAAAGCCGGGAGTAAAACTTCCTTCCGAGAGGATATTATCGGAACGTTTCGGTGTAAGCCGGGGGTATGTCCGTGAAGCAATTAAAAAACTCGAGTTTTACGGAATTCTAAAAACACTGCCCCAGAAAGGAACTATTGTCGCCAGTCTCGGAGTTAAAGCGCTCGAAGGCTTAATTACCAATATTCTGAATATAGAAGGAACTGATTTCGAATCATTAATGGAGGTAAGAGCGATTCTCGAAATTCAATCCGCACGCCTCGCTGCGGAGAGGGCCACCGAAAATGATCTGGATGGTATTGTAAAGACTCATACTGATTTTATAAACGAAATCGAAGCAGGCAGGTCCGGCCTGGAAGAGGATCACCTTTTTCATCTTAAAATTGCCGAAGCTTCTAAAAACAAGGTCTTAGGTTCTCTTATAGGGCTTATTATCCCGGACATTATTGCCCTTTCGAGAAAGGAGATCGAAGTTTCCATTGCAAGAGAACAGTTAACCCTGATCGAGCATGAGAAAATAATAGAGGGAATCAGGCTGAAAGAGCCGGAAAGGGCTGTCTCTGCTATGAAAGAACACATGGCAAAAGCCCGTGAAAGACGTATCGCTCATTTAAGGAAAAACAAAAACACTCGCAGGAGTGTTTAAAATACCCCAAGGAGGTTTTTTATGAAAAAATCTATAATCATCATCTTAATGATGGTTCTTCTGTCCGCGGCATCATTTGCAGCAGGACAGAAGGAAACCAAATCGGCGAATGTGCGGTTCTGGTACCATTTTGATAATCCGGAAAGTGCGGTGACGCCGCTTGTACAGAAATTCGAAAAGGAAAATCCGGGTATCAAAATTACGCCGGAATCCATAGCATGGGGTGCGTATAACCAGAAACTGCTTACGGCTATTGCTGCGGGGTCCCCTCCCGATGTTTCCCAGGTAAAACTCTGGTGGCAGCCGCAGCTTATTGAGATGGGTGCACTTACTCCATTGGATGATTATATCAATAACTGGTCAGGGAAAGATGATATATATGATAATGTGTGGAAGTTAACCCGCTATAAGGACGGCAAACAGTACCTTATGCCCCTGCAGATGGTAATACTCTACATGTACTATCGTACAGACATCTTTAAAGACATGGGCCTTGTACCGGCAAAGACACGTGCGGAATTTCTAACACTTGCAAGAAAGCTGACCCGGGACACAAACGGCGACGGGAAAATAGATCAATACGGTTTCGGTATCCGCGGAGCACGGGGCGGACACGACTGGTGGGGCACATTTGTTCTGTCCAGCGGTGCAAGATTCTTTCTCCCCGACGGCAGCTCAGGGCTTGTAACTTCCGAAGCGGTTGCAGCAAACCAGTGGTATATCGATCTGTACCGGAAGTACAAAGTATCTCCTCCGACAACACCTAACGACGGATTTAAAGAGATTATTGCAAATATGAAATCCGGCAAAACCGCTATGACGATTCACCATATCGGAAGTTCAAAGACAATGGAAGCGGCATTAGGTGATAAGATTTCAGCAGCTCCGGTACCAAAGGGAACAGAGAGATACTGGACATCTTTCGGTGACGAAGAGAATGGTGTCTTTTCCGCTTCGAAATATAAGGATGCCGCATTTAAATGGGTCGCATTTCTTGCCACTGCGGAAAACAATGCAGTCTGGCAGAAGGCAAGCGGACAGGTATCCGTTAACAAGAGCAATGGCGAAACATCGGAAGCCAAATCGAACAGGTTCTTAAAAGCAACAATAGATTCTGCAGATTTTGCTCATGTGCTTCCTGCTTTACCTCAGACAGCGGAGTTTGTAGAGTCCGTCTGGCCTACAACAATGCAGAGAGCTTTTAACGGCGAAATATCCAGTAAGGAAATGATGGAAACCTTTGCCAAACTTTTCTCGGGAAAATAATATCTACGGCCGCCTTATAAAGGCGGCCTGCTTATTTCCGATGGATTGAGTTAACAGTATAAAATAAAAGGCAGTATGAATTCAAAAAGATTACTATTTCCATATGTATTGGTAACTCCTGCCGTAATTATTACGGTATTTATCGTGTTTATTCCGATTATAGAGACTTCGGTTATGAGTCTGTTTAATTATGTTATATGGAAGCCTAAAGATTATAAGTTTGTTTTTCTTTCCAATTATATAAAAGCCTTAAGGGATCCGGTATTTTGGATATCGTTAAAGAATACTGTTATCTGGGTTACCGGTACTGTTTCGCTGCAGTTAATCCTTGGTTTTGTAACGGCGCTTCTTTTAAATCGTAATTTCTGGTGGCGGGGAATTGCCCGTTCTTTAATTCTAATCCCCTGGGTAACCCCGAGTGTTATAACCGCCCTGATGTGGCGATGGATGTACGACGGAAACAGCGGGGTAATAAACGACCTGCTTGTAAGGGTGGGTATTTTAAAAGAATATTTCCCCTGGCTGGCCAATAATTCGACCGCCCTCGGTTCTGTTATGGTTGCGCTGATGTGGCAGGGGTTTCCCTTTTTTTCCATTATGATTCTTGCCGGGTTGCAGGCAATTCCGGGTTCCCTCTACGAAGCTGCCGAAGTGGACGGGGCCACTTCCCTGCAGAGATTTACAAAGATCACTCTTCCCATGCTTATTCCCATACTGTTTACATCGATACTTTTAAGGATTATCTGGGTGGCGAATTCGATGGATGTTATCTATGTAATGACGGGAGGCGGGCCGGGTTACAGCACTTACACCCTTCCTCTGTATTCCTTTATAAAAGCGTACAAGTTTATGGATTTCGGTTATGCCTCCACGCTTGCAATCTTTCTTACCTTCTTCCTCGTTGCAGTGGTAGCAGGTTATGTTTTTAAGGTTTTAAAATCTCAAGGGAGTATGGAATGAGAAGGAGAATTGTTAAAGGGTTATTTACCCTGCATATCCCCCTGCTGATAATTGTTCTTTTCGCGATCGCTCCCTATATATGGATGTTTATATCCTCGCTGACCCCGGAGAAAGATCTCTATACAAAGGTGTTTCATTATTTTCCCGAACATCCGACAACAGAGAATTATATCCGGATATTCAGTAAAATTAATTTTACATCCAATATAAAAGACAGCCTTATAGTTGCATTTTCCACCATGATCCTTGGATTGGGTATAAGTGTAACTGCAAGCTACAGTTTTTCACGATTTAAATTTTTCGGAAGAAATTTTCTGCTTGTGCAGTTTCTCGTAATCAATATGTTTCCAATAGTTCTGCTCCTTATACCTCTCTTTGTTATCATGAGGTTTTTACATGCACTGGATACCCATTTTGCACTCATTATTGCATATTCCACTTTTACAATACCCTTCTCGACCTGGATGATGACAGGTTTTTTTAATGCTATCCCGAGAGAATTAGACGAATCGGCACAGGTGGACGGATGTACCAGGTTTACTGCTATGACCCGTGTCATTATTCCGATTGCAATGCCCGGTATAGCGGCAACCGGTATCTATATCTTTATTACTGCATGGAATGAATTTCTCTATGCTGCCATACTTACGGGAACACATGTAAAAACTATTCCCGTCGCTCTTCAGAATCTTATAGGAGAGTACG
>QILZ01000411.1 GCA_003233545.1 Spirochaetales bacterium | reverse complement strand
AAAACGCTTGACAAGGAGTTATTATATAGTAAACTAAAATTTAATATATTAAACATTAATATATTAATCCTTTCATACGAAAGGGTAAATTTAAGAAAAAAAGGAGAGGAAGAAAGATGAAAAGAAATGTACTAGTAGCAGTCTTATCCATGCTTATGGTGTTCAATTTGTTTTCAGGCGGTCAAAAAGAACAGAAGGCAAAAACTAAGCAGAAAATAATTACACCAAGCTCTTATGCGACTGTAGCCGATACAAAGGGAATTAAAACAAAATTTCCCCAGCAGCTCGAATTGAACAAGTACGAAAAGCAGACCGGTAAGAAACTCACCTTCCACGAAAATCCTTTGTTTGCTGAGAGAGTTAAAAAGGGGGAACTTCCGCCCGTTGCAAAGCGCTTACCCGCAGAGCCCTTGGTTGTACTGCCCTATAATAGAATCGGTAAATACGGAGGCAAACTACGTGGAATATCTATTGCCTATGAGTCCGGAGACTCTGAAATTCTGGCCTGGCGCCAGGCTAATTTAGTAAGATTCAGTGATGACCTTTCAACAATTGTGCCGAACGTGGCCAAAGCCTGGAAATGGAACAAAGCCCATACCGAAATTACCTTTACTTTGCGTAAAGGTCATCGCTGGTCCGATGGAGCTCCCTTTACGGCTGATGATATAGTTTTTTATATGAACGATATCATGTTGAACAAGGGGCTTTTCAAAGTAACTCCATCTCCATGGGGAGATATAGGTGCCAGTGTGGAAAAGATCAATGAAGTTACAGTCAAATTCAAGTTTAAAAAGCCCTATATGGGAATGCTTTATCGCCTTGCAGGCAGCGGCTCTTATTTTGATCCCTTTGCGCCCAAGCATTTTCTTAAAAAGTATCTTCCAAAGTACAACCCGAATGCAAATGCAGAGGCCATAAAGAACGGTTTTGACAACTGGCAGCAGCAGTTTGGTGTTTACTGGAATAAATGGAAAGACGCAATTGTTTCCAGCCCTTACGGCGTTAAAGTACCCACTCTTGAAAGCTATCTCCTTCTGAAGGCGCCCACAACCGAGCGCCGTGTCTATATTGCCAATCCCTATTACTTCAAGGTGGATACGGCAGGCAACCAGTTGCCTTACATTAATTACCAGGATGAACGCTTTCTCGAAAAACAGTTATGGCCCCTTGAGATCATGAACGGCAACGTCGATGAGAAGGCTCAAAATATGCCTCTGAATATCTATCCCCTGTTGAAAAAGAATGAAAACAAGGGGCATTACACATTGCAGCTCCCTCCCGGTATGATCGGGCCGGCCATTATCTTTAATTTGACAGACAAGGATCCGGTGCTAAAGAAAATCTTTGGTGACGTGCGGTTTCGCTATGCCATGTCCCTGGCTATCAACCGTGATCAGTTGAACAAGGCTCTTTTTCTAGGCCTTGGTACACCGGAACAGGCCCTACCCCAAAATGTGCCTTATGTGACTGAGAAAGACAAGAAATTCATGACCGAGTATAACCCCAAACGTGCAAATGAATATCTCGACGAGATGGGTTTAAAAAAGGGACCGGACGGTATCCGACTGCGGCCCGACGGCAAACCCCTAACCATCCTGTGGGAATACACGCTGCAATATGTCTGGTCAGATCAGTTTCCCGCTCTGGTCGCAGATTACTGGCGGGCGGTTGGCGTCAATGTGATCCTGAAGGAAGTGACCACTCAGCTTACCCGGGAAATGCAAAAATCTAACAAATTGGATATCACCAATGAATGGCTGGCTGTTTATGAACCGGCTATGATTGAGGCACCACAGCGTTTTCTTCCTCCTTACGCTGCATTCTGGCCGATTATGGGCCTTCCCTGGATGGACTGGAAGAACAGCAACGGCGCGTCCGGTGAGGAACCGCCGGTTTGGGTGAAGCGCCTCTGGAAAATTGCCGATGAATGGATCACAGTGGCACCAGGATCAGCAAGATATCTGGAGCTTGGCAGGGAGGTAATTAAGATAAACCAGGAGCATTTAGTGGTTATCGGTACTCTTGGTAAGATTCCGTTAATAACTGAGGTCTCAAACAGATTGGGAAACACACCAAAATGGAAAATTAACAGCAGCTCCTATGGTTACTCCTATCCCTATCGACCTGATCAATGGTATATTAAATAGCTATGTAGAGTATTTGCGTATAAAGTAATGCCGGATCCGGGAGGGCCTGCGGGGTTAGTCCGGGTTCGGCTGTTTTTTTTATTTTCAGAGAAGGAGAAAGGGTAATGCTTAATTTAATAATGCGGCGTATTGTTACCACTCTGGTTACTTTATTTTTAATATCCGTTGTCGCTTTTATCATTATTCAGCTGCCGCCGGGCGATTATGTTGATGCATGGGCAGGCAAAAAGACTCAGGGCGGCACCATTATTACCCAGGCTGAGTTGAATAACATGCGTGTTCGGTTGGGTTTAGATAAACCACTTTACCAGCAATATTTTAAATGGATAGGCGACTTGATGAAGGGGAACCTTGGATTTTCATTCGAGTACCATCGGCCGGTGGCCGAAGTAATCGGTGAAAGATTATCCATGACACTTCTCATAGCCTTCTCTACACTGGCGTTTACTTATATTCTTGCAATTGCCTTAGGTGTCTATTCTGCTGTTAAACAGTATTCCATAGGTGATAACATTGCAACTGTACTGGGGTATATTGGCCTGGCTACACCGGGATTCCTTTTTGCATTGATCCTGATGTACCTTGGCCAGAAGTGGTTTGGTATGAGCGTTGGCGGACTATTTTCATTTAAGTTCCAGGGAGCACCCTGGAGTTGGGCAAAATTCAGAGATCTGCTTGGGCACCTCTGGGTGCCTGTGGTTGTCCTTGGAATGGCCGGTACCGCATTCCAGCTCCGTACCATGCGCGCTACCCTTCTTGATGAACTCAATAAGATGTATGTTACGTCTGCCCGTTCCGGCGGCATCCCTGAGTTCAACTTGCTCATGAGATATCCTGTGCGTATGGCGCTTAATCCTATTGTCGCCACCCTGGGCTGGGAGCTGAGCAAAATCATTTCCGGTGCACCTATAATCGGTCTGGTATTGTCATTGCCCACTCTGGGTCCCCTATATATCACTGCCCTTTTAGACCAGGACATATATCTGTCCGGTGCCTTGATCTTGATCTACTGTATTCTGGTTATTATCGGCACCTTTATCTCGGATATGCTGCTTATGATTCTGGATCCACGTATGCGCATGAAGGAGCGAAGTTAAAATGGCAAAAGAAGGTCACATTAAGGTCGACGGCAAAAAAGTACAAAGAATAGACATTGCTACTCATCGGCAGCTTATGTGGTGGAAGTTTCGCAAAAACTACATGGCCATGATAGCAGCCGGTATACTTGGTATATTTTTAATTATCTCCATTTTCGCTGAATTCATTGCCCCTTACTCATCCGGTCTGCGTAACACCAGATATCTTGCGGGTCCACCAATGAGCGTCCATCTGTTCGACGCTAAGGGCAAATTCCACCTTCGGCCATTTATTTACGGATGGGTCAACAAGCGTGATCCGGTAACTTTAGCATTAATTCCTGTGGTAGATACCTCCAAACAGATTCCGCTTAGTATTTTCCACCGGGGTGAGAGCTATAAGCTCTGGGGGCTCTTTAAATCGAACCTGCATCTATTTGGGGTTAACGAGGGAATGGTAAATATTTTCGGTACTGACCAAATTGGACGGGATATTTTCTCGCGCATTATGTATGCAACCCGAATATCTCTCTCTGTAGGTGCCATCGGTGTATTTTTTGTATTTATCATAGGGCTTCTAATGGGCGGTATTGCCGGTTATTTTGGTGGTATTGCAGACGAGTTGATCATGCGTCTTATGGAATTTCTCCGGTCTATTCCGACCCTTCCGTTGTGGTTGGCTCTCGCTGCCGCCCTGCCGCGGGATTGGTCGGCGCTAAAAGTTTATGTGGCAATTCTCTTAATCCTCTCTTCTGTGGGCTGGACCAATCTGGGGAGGCGGGTCAGAAGTAAACTGCTTTCGATAAGGGAGGATGATTTCGTGCTTTCCGCCCGGTTGGCCGGGTGCAGTGATGCGAGAATTATCTTTCATCACATGCTCCCTTCTTTTATGAGTTATATAATCGTGGACCTGACAGTTTCATTTCCATACATCATACTGGCAGAGACAGCCTTAAGTTTTCTCGGCCTGGGGCTTCGCGAGCCAATTGTAAGCTGGGGTGTGCTGCTCTATTCGGCTCAGAATATTCACGCTCTTGCAGAGATACCCTGGTTACTAATCACCGGCCTCTTCGTTGTGATTGCTGTGCTTGCTTTTAATTTTATGGGAGACGGCCTGCGGGATGCAGCCGATCCCCTGGCAAAATAGGAGACAAAACCCGGAATGGAAAAAAAAATATTATTGCAGGTGAAAAACCTGCAAATTTCCTGGTTGTTCGATAAAGCTCTTATACCCATTGTCTACGGCGTAGATTTTAATCTGGAATCCGGAAAGGTGCTGGGGCTGGTGGGTGAAAGCGCTTGTGGTAAGAGTGTTACAGCTCTCTCCCTTCTCCGTCTTCTGGCAAAAGAATTAAAAATTGTGAACGGTGAGATCCTGTTTTGGGAGCACAACGGGGGAGAAACCATCGACATTACAAAACTCGAATCCAGGGGTAAAGACATTCGGAAAATACGAGGCGGTCTGGTTTCGATGATATTTCAGGAACCTATGAGTTCTTTTTCACCACTGTACACCATCGGGTATCAAATTATGGAGGTCATACTGCTTCACAGCGAGATTTCCAAAAAAGAAGCGCAGGAAAGAACGATTGAGCTTTTAAATAAAGTCGGAATTGCCGATGCCAGGAATTCATTCAAGAGCTATCCCTTTGAGTTTTCCGGGGGTATGCGTCAGCGTGCCATGATTGCCAAAGCGATTTCGTGCAACCCGTCACTACTGATTGCCGATGAACCAACCACAGCCCTTGATGTTACCATACAGGCTCAAATTCTAAATCTGATGCGTGATATGCAGCATGAGTTCGGGACTTCGATCATCTTTATCTCCCACGACCTGGGTGTGGTGGGACAAATGGCTGACGAGATTGCCATTATGTACATGGGTAAGATCATTGAAAGGGGACCCACGAAAGAGATTTTTAAGAATCCGAATCATCCCTATACAATAAAACTTTTGGATGCTATTCCGCGTCTGGGCAATCTGGAAGCCCGCAGACGCCTGGAGCCCATTAGAGGAAGCGTTCCCGGTTTGTTCAACCGGCCACACGGCTGCACATTTAATGATCGATGTGATTATTTCATGTCGGGCATATGTGGAGCTTCCTTCCCGGAGCTTAAGGAAATCTCTGAAAATCACTTCGTTGCCTGTTACCTGTACGGATAAGGAGAGAGTTATCGATGAGTACATTGATTGAAGTTAAAGATCTAAAAAGGTATTTTCCGGTAGGCAGATCCAACTTCTTAGGCAGGCACAGAATTTTCCTGCGGGCAGTCGATGGTGTAAGTTTTGAGATTCAGAAGAGTGAGAGCCTTGGTCTGGTAGGCGAAAGCGGGTCAGGCAAAACAACGCTAGGCCGAACAATTATACGTTTAATTGAACCTACCAGTGGCCGGATTATATTTAAAAATAAAGACGAAACAATAGATATTGCAACACTAAAACATAATGAACTCCGCAGGCAATGGCGCCATATGCAGATGATTTTTCAGGATCCTTATTCATCCTTAAATCAGCGAATGACAGTGAAGGAAATTATCGGTGAATCTCTTATTGCCAACCGCCTGGCAAGCGGCGATGAACTGGATGAGCGTGTCAAGAATATTGCACTGCTTTGCGGACTTAAAATTGGGCAGCTCCGCCGGTATCCGCATGCTTTCAGCGGCGGCCAGCGCCAGCGTATTGCTATCGCCAGAGCGCTGATTATGCATCCGGAATTTATTGTTTGTGACGAGCCGGTTTCAGCGCTGGATGTTTCCATTCAGGCACAGATATTAAATCTGCTAAAAGATTTACAACAGGAATTAAAACTTACCTATCTGTTCATCGCCCATGACCTGGGTGCGGTTGCCTATGCTTGCGAAAGGGTTGCTGTTATGTATCTAGGACGATTGGTTGAAGTGGCTGTTACTGAAAAGATCTACTATACGCCAAAGCATCCCTATACCGAAGCGCTCATGTCGTCAATTCCACCTGATGACCCGGGGTTACCTATAAAGAAGACTATTACTGGGGAGCAGCCCAGCCCGATCAACCCACCAACAGGATGTCCTTTTCACCCCCGCTGCAAGTATGCAGATGATGATCGCTGCCGGACTGAAATTCCGGAGTTATATGAGGTTTTTCCCGGGCATTTTGTTTCCTGTCATTATGCGGAAAGCCTTGTACTTAAGGGTGCTTTGCATCAGGAAATAGCGTCAGGGGTTGAAGGAGCGGGCAAGAACAGGGTGATTAATGATTTAAATAAAAGACGGGATAAAATTATCATCAGTCAAAGCAAATAAGTATAAGAGACACCCTTCGGGAGTAAAATTGTGGGGCTTAAGAATTTCTTATTCATTACCGCAGACCAATGGCGAAGTGAATGCTTGTCTGTGTTGGGGCATCCGGTTGTTAAGACGCCGAATCTCGACACCCTGGCAGCCGACGGAGTTCTCTTCCGAAACCATTATGTCCAGTGTATACCGTGCGGTCCGAGCCGGGCGTCAATTTTCACCGGCATGTATTTGCAGAATCATCGGTCATTAGAAAACGGAACACCGCTGAATGCTCGCTATACCAACATGGCTCTGGAATTCAGGAAACTGGGTTTTAATTCTATTCTTGTCGGGTATACTGATACTACACCGGACCCCCGCCTGTATTCACCCGGGGATCCGGTTCTAAAAACCTATGAGGGTATTCTTCCAGGATTTAACCATGTCCTGGCCATGTCGAGTGAGAACTACCCGGAAGCATGGGCCGGGTGGCTGGAAGAACGCGGCTACGAGGTGCCTGAGAATCCCAGAGACCTATATTATGCATCCGTAGAGGGGTATCCGGGGGCTGAAACACGCGGAAAGACCTACGCTCCTGCACCATATTCAAAAGAAGAAAGCGAAACTGCTTTTGTAACCTCTAATGCTGAAAAGTTCATTCGCAGGCCAGGTGACGGGCCATGGTTCCTGCACATCAGTTACCTTAAACCGCATCGACCATATCTGGCACCGGAACCTTACAATAGGCTTTACCATCCTGATGATGTTCCGGATTTCCAGCGTGCATCTTCACTTGAAGAGGAAGCAAAACAGCATCCTTACCTTGCTTACAAGTTGAAGCGGACTTTAAATAGGGGCTACTATTCGGCCAGTATTTACCCAAGAGATGAAAAATCGTTGAGGCAGTTGCGCGCCACCTACTACGGGCTCATTACAGAAGTCGATGAAAATATCGGCAGAATTATTACACTTCTCAAAGAGACCGGCCAGTATGAAAACACGGTCATTATTTTCACCAGCGATCATGGCGTACAACTGGGCGATCATCATTTATTGGGACAGGGGTCTTACTTTGATCAGACCTTTCATGTTCCCCTTATTATACGCGCGCCGGATGGAGAAAGACAACTGCAACGCGGCAAGGTGGTGGAAGCATTTACCGAGAGTGTGGACATTCTGCCTACCAGCCTCGCTATTTTCGGAGCCGACATTCCTATACAGTGTGACGGCCGTTCACTGGTTCCTTTCCTATTCGGTGAGAGACCTGAAAAATTCCGCACTGAAGTGCATTGGGAAGTCGATTTCCGCTATGACGAACTGGGTATTGGTTTTGATAAAAGCTCGCTGAATGTGATCAGGGATGAACATTATAAATATGTGTATTTTGCCGCTATGCCCGATCTTTTATTCGATCTGAAAAAAGACCCTGAGGAACTGAATAATCTGGCGGAAGATCCTGCATATGGAGTAGTAGTACTGAAGTATGCCCAAAAGCTGCTGTCCTGGCGAATGGTAAATGACGAACGTACATTGACCTATATGCTGGTAGGACCAAAAGGTGTGGATAGGCGACAGCGAAGCTATTGATAGATCGGGATATTCCTCTTTGGATAGATTTGGCTGAAAATAAGCTAAAGACTCCTTTGCTTTCAGAGCTCCGTCACTTAAGACATTTTCCATACCGAGAAGTATTACTGCATTATCTTTCCGGATGTGCTTAAGCTTTTTATTGTTTTCTACGGGAAGATATCCGGGAATATTGGTTATTTCCAACCCTTTGTTGCTTCCTCCATACAAATAAATTAACGATCCTCTTATTTAAAAACACATCCGGATTGCTCGTAAAAATCATTATTTAAATAGAATAAACCATTTTGGGGTTCAAGCCATGCAGCTCCATAACAGGGATGGTTTTTCATCATAACAGTCCAATTCTTATAATACTGAGATCCATTGGATTCAAGAATACTGAATGAGAGGCCGGGGAAAGGGGGTAATAGTGATGCTTCATTTCTGTTCCAATCTAAGAGTAATGGCACACAGGCAGAATCTGCAACAAAACAGGGAATGCCATTTTTATGCGCCTCAAATGCCATCATAAGTGACATGCTCAATGTTTTGCCTGCAGGTTTTAAAGCAATTGCCCTATAGCCCAATTGTATTCTTTTCTGCACATCTTTCACCTCGTGAAGTGATTCATCCGCACCAACCATTACCGGAATATCATGAACATCTATCTCCGTTTCATCGGGAAACGGTTCTTCAATAAGAATTACATTGTCAAGAGCCTTTATTTTTTCTAGTCCACTAATAAGTTTAAATAAGAGATTTTTATCCTTATAACGGCCGTTAGCATCAAGATAATAGGCAAACTTTGAATTTTCTGTGTATTCTGTTCTAAATTCCCTTAATAAATTATGAATAGCCGTTAACCTGGTTAAATCTTTCTCTAACATCTCCCCCTGGTTTCCTGAATGTCCTATTTTGATTTTCATAATAAAATGTCCGGAATTTGCAAGGCTTATTATTTCCTTATCCGGAAGTAGTCTAAAAAAAGTGTTAATATCATTTTGGGCTGCATACAGTTTCCATAGTGCAAAATCCAGGGATACTAAAGTATTCAATGAGAATGTCATACGTAATTTACTGGAGCCTGTGATATTTTTCCCATAATTATGTATTTTCGGAAGTATGTATCTTAGGGCTTCTACAGGATCTGTAAACTCTTTTTTACATAATATTTTCACTGCTTTTTCTGCCATTGCAGACATTAAGAGATTGCCGCCTGCTTCTGAACGAGAAAAAAATACATCAGGGTCGGACCAGAGAACTGCATTTCCGCCAATGGCTGTTACTGAATACTCCTGTTCACTACCCTGTGCTGCAATTTGTTCTTTAACTGTATGTACAACATCAACTCCCTTTCTACTTTTTCTGTTGTAGTAGAGAGATGTTACATTCAACCATTTTTCTGTAAAGCAGCTTCCTTTGAAATGAAACGGCCTTATAAGAGGCTCTCTTTCTATATTAAAGTTATAATGATTATAAGAAATCATAGGGCTCTATCTTGTTTATTCCCGACCCATATAGGGCTGGACCATGCCCATTGGTTGTTATGCTGGCGGACGCGGGTAAAATAAGTATCTGACCTAACTTCTTTGTTCGGTGTATCATCTTCCCAGTGAATATGTGCCTTATATTCTCCCTGTACTGTTAATCGATGCAGGACAAAACTTTCTGTCGTAAAAACACCTGTAAAAACCACTTTATTTTGAGAGACTAAATCGGATAAAGGTAGTTTTAAGGTCTTTTTGGAAGGTTTTAAAAAATCCAGAATAATTTTTGCATCAGGATTTGCCTCGAATTCAAAAATAATGGATTTTGTCGGATCTTCAAGATATGCCTGTTTTCACGAGGTGAAGGATTCCAAATGCATTACTTTATCGGAAATAATATAAAGCCTGTCACGAAGTTCCTCGGAGAATGGACCCGACTAAAAGTGTTTCTCAACATTTTAAAATTTTCCCCTTTCAATACGAATCTTTACATCCCAAAGGCAAATCCTTTCTAAATCGAGTGCAGCCCATGGCCCCCAGCCGTACTGGAATCTGCACTTAGCACGTTCAGGTAATTTTTTAGGTCTTTCTGTGAAATCTTCCGGAAAAAATCTTTTAACCGGTTTCCCATTTTTAACAAGTTCGATGATTTCGAGAGAATCCGGAGATTCAACATCTATCCCAAAATGTCTTTCCTGTATATATGGCAGCTCTTTGCCCATAGGTTCTTCATTTAATGAAAAGTCCAAATTTATTCTATCGCCTGTAACGGCAATAGTTCTTCGTGCTCTTATAGCCTCAAAAATAGCTTTTGCACTTAAATTTTCTGCCCAGATACCGGCAAGTCCTTCTCCATAGGCACCGGGATAGCCAAAATGATCATCTGTAGAAGCAACAAAGCCAAAACGCAAACCTCTTGCAAGTTGGAAATCTATGGTATTTGAAACATCCCGACCTCCATTGGAATGAAGAATCATTGGATATGGAGCTCGATCCGACATGGTACACCCATGTTCGGAGAATATTTCAACAACCGGGCTAACTTCAGGATCAAAATAGTCCCAATTATAACCTCTCCAGTTGAGTTTATATGCAACGTGGTGGGGTATGGCCAGAGCTTTTTGTGATTTCGCAAAATTAAGCAGTTTTTTTACGTTACCAGGTAAAAATAATTCAGGCTGATCTTCCTCGAAGATAAGACAATAGTCCCCAAATGTACTTGAATGCCATTCATAACCCAGAAGAGCTACAAAGCTCTTATCATTTGCGTTCTTTATTATTTGCCTTGTCTTTGGCCAGTGTTTTGTGTGAGCTTCGAATCCTTTTATCCAGTGCATATGCCGATTTCCCGGCATAATCGGCATATCATGCCACGATGCATGGCCTGTAAAAGCAAAAAAATCAAGATGTTCCCGTGCAATTTCAATCGAGCGTTCTAATGAACCCTTTGCATAACCTACAGCATTATGATTATGAATGTCTCCCCAAAAAAGTGTATATTTCTTATTAAGTACTGGCATATAAAATGTTCCGTCCTTTATGGTTTCTTAAGCTTTAATTTATTAACTTTCTCCTATTATGCTTCTCTTTAAGATTAAGAGCCTTATTTTACAAACAAACTAAAAAAGATTATTCGATTTTAATTTATTGCGAATATCAGCAAAGCACTTAAATCGGTAAGATAGAGCAGATTAGTTTTAAAAAATATTAGCATTTTGCGTTGGTATAGAGGTTTATTTGCTAACTCATCGATTGAACCTACCGGCGCCGGAATGGGAGCATTGTTGTAAAGAGATGCATAATTTTCAGGCGGATCGTATGGATCGTGAGGACTGTTAAATGAAATCCATGCAAAAAAAGGCTCTTCTGCCTGCCGTTTTATCCATTGTACTGACTGATCACCAATAAATGTATCGATATGATAATTCTCCGGCAGCGGGCTTACTGGTGCACCAAAACTGTCTTTGTAGCCGGGAAAAGTCGCAGGGTGATTTCTGGTATAACCATGTTTTTCTAAAAATAATGTGTAATCATCCCTTTGAAAGTAATGTAGTTTATCTTCTGCAACTATACGGTATTTAAATCCTTCGGTATTATCCCATGGATAGAAATGCATTTTATCATTACAATTGATTAAGAGACGATATAAAGGTATTATAGATTTCAATGCGGTTAATTACAGGAATTTAAAAAGATCATTTTAATTATTACGCATTGTGTGGAGTATAACAGAGGAAAAGCTAAGCCGGGTTAGCCTGGTAAGTAAAATTTATTTTAACTCAGGGAAGTCGTATGTGGCTTTCCGGTAACTGGGCGTAAAAGCCCTGTTGTTAAACTCTAATTATTGAACAGGTTTAATTTATGATATTATCAGGGGAAAAGCAGGCTTGGGATCTCCTTGCGGAATTGGATCCTGAGGATGTACAAACCAGAGCTAATGTAATTTTTAATCAGGAACATTCGACATACAGGCTGCCCTGCTTTGGTCAGGATATATATATATCTATGGCAAATCGAAATGTCTTCAGTAATTCTAATTTAGGCAAAATCATAGTAAACGAACAAATTAAACATACAAGGGTTACAACGATTCTCAGGTATTTAATTCACGCAGAAGATATCCCACTATCGGAAAAACTCGTCAAGCCGTCTAACTTACCAGGCGGGGAAATCTTTTTAAGAGGCACTCATGTTCTTCCTCTGGACAAAATCGCCGAGCATTTCGGCAATAATCCCGAAGCATTCTTAAGCAGGGGCAGGAAATTCGGCGGCACGCAACTGAACTACGGAGATATTTCAATAGAGCTCTTCCCTTTCCCGAGAGTCCCAATAGTACTTATATTGTGGTCGGGTGATGAAGAATTCCCTCCAAGGTCCTCACTCCTCTTTGACTCTAACTGCTTATCTCATTTACCAACCGATGTTATTTGGTCAACTGCCATGATGTCTGTCGGGATAATGCTTTTTGATGCAAAAGAGTAAAATTACCTGTATAGCTGTCTGGCAAAGTTTTGTGATTTACAAACGCTAACGGTATTTTAAGTAGTGGTGGTTTCTGCGTTTTAGGGTTTAGAAAAAGGGAGCTTCTATGGTGTCTGCGTCCAATAGTTTCGGGAATTCTTTTTCATAACATACCTTCTTCGGGGCAGCGGCAAAGGATCCTGAACACGTAATATCCACGTTAATAGATCCTCCATTAACGATTTCTGTATTTTTAACACATCCGGTTTGTTAAACAAATCGTCCAATTCCGCCGGGTCTTCCTTTAGATTGTATAGTTCTCCTTTTCCTTCCATATTGTACACGAGTTTCCATTCTCCCTTGCGTACCATCCGCATAGTGCCGCTTTGTGTCCAGGAATTTAAACAGTCAAATCCTCCGCCCGGTTTCAGAGCGCCTTCCTTAACAGGATCCAGATCATCTTCTTTATTATAGTTAAGACCGCCGAATCCCTGTTCCGCATAAGCGCTGGAAAATTCTTCTTTCGGGTAATTCTTACCGGTCAGGAGCGGCCAGAGGCTTCTGCCCTGTACTCCATCCGGAATAGCCACATTCAGTGCATCGCAAAGAGTGGGCATAATATCACAGATGTTAATGTGTGCATCGTGAGCTTTTTCTCCTGCAACAATATCCGGACCGGTAAAGAACAGGGGAATTCTTGTCAGACACTCCGGCAGATCGGGGCCTTTTCGGATCAGGCCGTATTCGCCGACAAAATCACCATGATCCGAAAGACAGATAATGATTGTATTTTTGAGCAATCCTTTTGTATCCAGAAAGGATACGAAACGTTTCACCTGGTCATCGATCAAACGGAGCATCCCGTGGTAATTAGCACGGGCACGGTCCCGTTGGGCTGTATAATCCGGGACAGCGCGGTTCCATATTTCCCTCAGCCACTGCCAGCGAAAACCTTTTTTCTCCAGTACACTTTCATCCGCCCGGCAGGGCGGGAGGGTTTCCGGTGGAAACATCGAATAATACGGATCGGGAACCTGGTAAGGATTGTGTGGTTCTGCAAATGTCAACCATAAAAAAAAGGGAGAACCGGAAATCGAGTTAATCCATTCCTGTGATTTCGATACGGCACGGTAGGGCCCCTGACATTCCACCGGAAACGGCGTCGGTTCAAGGTAGGTATTGTGATTAAGACCGCTTAAGAATGCATCGAAAGCCTTTTCCTGTTCGGTCCGGTCTTTCCCCGATCCTCCGCCATGATCGAAGGAAGCGGTAAAATCCATACGGCTGCCGGTTAAATGCGAATGGTTTTTCCCGGACATTCCAATCCTGTAACCTGACATTTTTAATACATCGACAAGGTCGACGGAATAGACAGCGTCCTCTATATTATGATTTGTCCGCACACGCGTGGCACTCGGGTAGCGTCCGGTAAACATGCTGACCCTCGCAGGAGCACAAACAGGCATGCAGGTGTATGCACGATTAAAATCAGTGCCTGTCCCTGCAAGAGAATCGAGAAAAGGCGTTGTATCGAGAGGATACCCTTCCCGTGCGGACAAGTCGGCACGCTGCTGATCGGTCATTATAATTACAATATTCGGTTTATCACTCATTGTTTTCTATTCTTGCAGTAAATAATAGAAAAAGCCATAAATGCGGTCAAGGTAAAGAATGCTAAAACGGCATAAGAAAATCTTCTCACCGATTAAACAGGACAGTACACATTCGTTTTACCGGCTTTTTCTCTATCCAGGATAAATACTTTATCTCTTTTAAACTGCTCTTCTAAAAAATCAAACAGCCCGGAAAAATTACCTTTATTCCTTAATTTCTCCTGGACGGAGTAAAAAACCCACTTGCCCTTTACCCTGTGAGATACAAGGCCGGCTTCCTTTAGTATTTTTAAATGCCGTGAAATACGCGGTTCCGACATATCAAGGATTTCCTGTAATTCGCAGACACA
This sequence comes from Spirochaetales bacterium, assembly GCA_003233545.1. Lineage (GTDB taxonomy): Bacteria > Spirochaetota > Spirochaetia > SZUA-6 > SZUA-6 > SZUA-6. The sequence goes on along the minus strand of QILZ01000411.1, from coordinate 500 downwards.
TAACTCTCTTAATAAGAGTATGTTTATAATCCTTAACCTCGTTTCATCCGCAAGGGCTTTCGATGCTGCCAGCAGTACATTCATTTTTTTAATCCTACGCCTCTGATTCCATTTCCGTTTCGAGAATATCTTTTTCGAACCAATCTTTTATCTCGTCGCGAACCTTTATAAACGCATTTCCTCATCGGTGCCTTTAACATTCGACGGGTCCGTAAAACTTCTGTGAATAACCATTTTGCCTGGGAAAAAGGGGCATGTTTCCCGTGCACGGTCGCAGACTGTAACCACGATATCAAACAATTTTCCCTTAAACTCTTCTATGGACTTTGACCTTTGATGAGAAATATCGATTCCCATGCGTTTAAGCGCTTCAACTGCAAAAGGCTTTACAGTAGATTTTTCCGTTCCTGCACTGAAAGCCCGGAACTTATCGGAGTAAAGAGCATTAACAAGTCCTTCCGCCATCTGTGAACGGGCAGAATTATGTGTACATATAAACA
>QILZ01000197.1 GCA_003233545.1 Spirochaetales bacterium | reverse complement strand
GGAGACAGGCATTCCCTTAAGCTGCCTGCTCCAGCTTAAAATACCGTCCGAATTAACCGCATACAGCCTTTTGCTGTCCGTAACAATATAAACAACTTTACTGTAATCTATTGCAGGTTTATAGATTATTCTTCCATTTACGGCAAACTGCCACCTGATATCCATGGAGGCTTTATAGTTTTGATCACCAAAGGCGTAAAAAAAACCATAAAAGAATATTATTATTATAATTGCATAATATTTTACGGTGTAAACACCGACTGCAGCTTTCCCGTACATTTAGTTTATAGAATTATTACAGATTTGTCGTATAAAGAAAAGTCCGCTGATAAAAAGAGAGGCGGCAGATATACCTGCAGAAACAAACCGGACCGCAAAATACAGGTTTTTGCAGTCCGTATTACAACGCAGTTACATAGGAAAGTAATGGACCTTTGCAGTGCCGGGACGCCTGAATTCCTCGCGAATCGGGTAAAAAACATCCTCGATTTTCGCACCGTGCTCCATGGCGCGTATCGAATGTTTTTCGTAAGTTCCTACAAAGTACAACTCACCCCTTCTCATTAACCGTGTTTCTCCTTTAATAGTAACCTGAACCGCCCCATCCATAATTGTACCCACCTGTTCATGGGGATGGCTGTGTTCCGGGATTTCCGTCCCCGGAGCCATCTCCATAATGGTTACCATCATATCCCTGCCCCATGCCGCTTTAAGTTTTATTCCTTCCTTCATCTCCTGCCAGGGAAGATGCTCGGGAGTAACAAATTTCATTACTTCCGTGCTTCCTCATGCAGCCATGGATTCGAAGCACCTGCAACATCACCGAATTTGGTAAGTGCCGCCTTTTTCTTTTTCTTCATGAGTTCCTCATAACGGTCATCATCCACCATAGCTACTATTCTTGAAATACTCGATTCCCCATCTACGAATCTCCATGGAAAACAACCTATCGTAGCTCTCTGGTTCAGGAGAAGGTCGATATCGCCGGCTACACACTCGGCATGTATAATACCATGATTAAACATCTCTATGTGCATAAGCTGGTATTTATCATCCGTAAATACTTCTTCCACACTTTTTCCGAATTTTTTCCGGAAAAAAGCATCCGCCTGTTTGGCCTGTCTCGGCATCCAGTTTCGAATAATTGTATTCATGGGATGATCTGCGCTTCCGCAGTCTACACCAATCCAGCGAAGTTTTTTCTTCTTCGCCCATTCTGCGAATTCCCTGTCCGGGCCGGGATGCTGAACCATATAACGAATCTCATCTGCAGTCGGCTGATCCCAGCCGTAGTGGTGAAAACCGGTATGAATAATAAGAATATCTCCTTCTTTAACCTCTACCCTTTCCTCCACCTGTTTCGACGTGTAAATATCATAGTCGGTTGTACAGTCCGAAAGGTCGACAATAACACCCTCATGAACAAGAAAATCCATATCCAGGCTGGCAATGTCTTTGCCAGGCGTATAAAAGTGAATTTCACCATCGAGATGAGTACCGAGATGGTTCGAATGGGTTACCACCTGCCCATTCGCTCCGTTAGGAGCGAGCCTTTTAAAATACTTTACCTGAAGCGGCTCATAGGTCGGCCATGGCGGTGTTCCTATCCCTAATGGAATTGTTAGATCGAGTAATTTCATCTGATCCTCCTGTAAAATTTATATTTTTTAATTACCATATTTTTCTGCAAATGCCTCGAGTGCATCATCGAAACATTTCTGCGGCGGCCTTGCAAGACCCGCTCCTACCATTCCGATACCTGGTTCTTTATGAGCTATTCCCGTATTTATTCGGGGCAGTATCCCTGTTTCCGCAATTTTTACAAGATCGATCGCAGTCGGCGTGCCGCGGAAATCAAGGAACGGTATCCGGTATGTATCATTTTCCGTGACTGTTATTTCGTACATCTGTTTTGTGTATTTTACCGCATCCTGCGGTGTCCCGCCCACAAACTTAACAATTGCAGGCGCTGCAGCCATGGCGAATCCGCCGTATCCCGCAGTTTCCGCTATAACAGAATCCCCGATATCAGGAGCGGCATCTTCCGCTGTAAAACCAGGCAGATACAGCCCGTCCACCATTGTTGCAGGAGCTGTAAACCATCTGTCGCCAAGCCCGGATACCCTGATACCGAAATCCGTCCCGTTACGGGCCATGGTATAAATTACCGAACTTCCTTCTATATTTGCCGCCGGTTCTACGGTACATTTTGCCGCGGGCATTGTGAGGTTTAAGAAAAAATGATCATTGGTATGCATAAATGTGAGAACCCCGGCTATCTTTTCCCTGTCTTCATCCAGCATAACGAGATACGGAGCCAATTCTCTTATCAGCAGAGATGTTCCTGCCCTGTTCCTGTTATGTCCTTCATCACCCATCTGAAGTGCCTGTGAAATAAGGCTCTTCATATCTATATCGCCATGTGCTTTTAAAGCCTTCCTTAAAATAGGTGCCAGATCCGTTTCCATCCATTTAAGTTTCGTAATAACATCTTCGGAAAACGCACCGTACCTGAGCACCTTGCCCAGTCCTTCATTTAAGGTACAGTATGCCCTGTTTCCGAAAGTTTTATTCTCTAAAACCCAAACAGGCATGCTCCAGGTCGCAACTCCTGCCATGGGACCTACTGCGTCGTGATGATGACAGGGTTCAAAAATAATATCGCCGGACGCAGCAAGTTCTTCCGCCTCCCTTCGATTCTTCGCCGTGCCTTCGTATAAAAGGCCTCCGATAACAGCACCGCGCATAGGTCCGCACATCCTGTCCCATGTAACCGGAGGTCCTGCATGAAGAATCATATTCTTCTTCATTCCCGGGACTACCTCGCCGGCTGTTGAAATATCAACAATAGTCGGTTTTGCTTTGAGAATTCTTGAAGCAGCCTCCTGATTCGCTTTCTCAATATCCACCTTCATCGTACTTCTCCTTCTACCTTCCCAGTTTAGCAAGTAGGGAGGCAATTTTTTTATTTCCACCTGCCGGTGGTTTCCAGTTCATCTGAAGAACCTTAACACCCTGGTCTTTCAAATTTTCTGCAAAAGATTCAAGACCCATATTGATAACAACCAGGTCCTCATTAAAAAGTTCATTAACAGGTTTTACATTCATAGTTATACCGTCCTCCCGATTATTTTTAACGCAAGCATCGATGCCTGATAATTCGAAGGCATCACAATACAGCCGATAGACTCGAGTTTCTTTTTCTGCTCTTCCATATTCTGAAAATCACCCTTTGTTCCTGTGATCGATGTTATTACGGAAAGATACCCTCCCCTTGCTGCCGCTTTTTTCTTTGCATCGGACAAACTCTTAAGAATTGCTCCGGCAGGATCCTCATGCGAGCCGTATCCCAGAACAATATCGAGCAGCATTACGGCAACTTCCGGATCGTCTGTTTCCTTAACAATCCGCTCTTCCCTTGTCGAAGGATCTATCATCGGGTGCGGTCTTCCTACCGTAAATACATCATCACCGAGATCGACTATTGTGTGGCCTTCGGAAACATGGGGATCTTTAAGCACCAATTCCGGTTTTGTCTGGTTGTTGGAGTAAATCCCGCCTATTCCACTCTCGAATAAAATCATCGCTTCATCCGCCAGTGTGCCTCCTGTATAGAGCCCACGCAGATATTTCTGCCGGGAGTTCATTTTTTCCGTTTCCCGTGCAGCGATATTTTCCACTTCATCCTCCGGAATGGTAAAGACTCTCCTCTTATATTCTTTTCCTTCGGCAAGTGCTGCCGCCATACCTGCAGCTTCTTCCAGACTGCGTGCATAGTGGAGATTGCCCGAATCTGCTTCCGGTTTTAAGCCGATAAAGTGAATTACACATGGCTTCCCCGTTTCTTTTAAGTCTGCAATAACCTTTTTTGCAGCATCCTCCGCAGGCGGCTTGGAGATTACAACGATAACCTTAGTTTCGGGATCATTCTTTAATGCCGATATTCCCATCCGCATCATTCTTCCGCCGATTCTGCTGTTCTTAAGATCACGCCCGCCTGTTCCTATGCCCTGGGTAATTCCGCTGCCGAATTTATCAATACTGCAGGAAACCTCCTGAAGACCTGTTCCGGAAGCAGCTACGATTCCTATACTTCCGCTGCTTATAACATTGGCAAAGCAGAGAGGTTTCCCGTTAATAATTGCCGTTCCGCAGTCAGGGCCCATCATGAGTAACCCCTTCTCCTCCGCAAGCTCTTTTAACTCGATTTCATCCTCGAGTGATACATTATCAGAGAATAACATTACATGGAGATTCTTATTAAGGGCCTTTTTTACCTCTCTCGCTGCATAATTTCCGGGCACCGATACCACTATGAGATTTGCATCCGGAAGAATCTCCACAGCTTTATCGAGACTGACAGGCCTGTACTCATCCCCATCCTGAGACTGAGTCTTTTTCTTATTCAACAGATCTTTTGCAGCCTGAATAGCTTTATCCGCTATTTCCTCTGTTTCCGCTTCCACGGCAATAATTAAATCATTCGGAGAAGAATTTTCAATTTCCGAATTAAACAAACCCATCCCTTTTAAAAGTCCGGTGTTTACCTCCGTACCCATCGATACAACCGCATCTTTAACTCCATCAAACTGTTTAACTTCTTTATTGATAAGCATTAAAAAGACCGAATCGTAATACGAATCCTTCTTTACAAGTATCTTTTGCATTATTTCCTCCTGATACAATATACAAAAATATCAACGGGCCAATGCAAGCAGAACACCTGCTGCGACAGCAGAACCGATAACACCGGCCACATTCGGTCCCATCGCATTCATTAACAAAAAATTACCCGGATTTTCCTGCTGACCCAATTTCTGCACGACTCTCGCAGACATAGGAACCGCAGATACACCTGAAGCACCTATCATCGGGTTTACCTTACCACCGGAAAGGACCTTCATCAGCTTCCCCAGCATTACACCGGCGGCAGTTCCTATAGAGAAAGCAGCCAGCCCGAGTAAAATTATTATAATAGTTCTGCTTGTTAAAAACTGATCGGCAGCCATTTTTGAACCCACGGCAACTCCTAAAAATATCGTTACAATATTTATAAGCTCATTCTGCGCAGTTCTGGAAAGTCTTTCGGTGACACCGCATTCCCTGAAAAGGTTTCCCAGCATCAGCATACCTATAAGCGGTGTAGATGCAGGTACCAGCAATGCCGATGCAATGGTTGTAAGTATCGGAAAAAGTATTTTAACCTTCTTAGAGACGGGCTTTATCTCCGCCATCACTATTCTCCGCTCCGCCCTGGTTGTAAGCAGACGGATAATAGGCGGCTGAATGATCGGTACCAGGGCCATATAGGAATAGGCCGCAACGGCTACCGGGCCGAGCAGCTCATCGGCAAGCCGGGATGTAAGATATATTGCAGTAGGCCCGTCCGCACCGCCGATAATTGCTATGGAAGCTGCTTCCGGGAAGTCGAAACCAAGAGCTCTGGCACCAAGAAGCGTCCCGAATATTCCAAACTGTGCTGCTGCTCCCAACAGAAATGTGGAAGGTTTTGCAAGAAGAGGACCGAAATCGGTTAATGCACCGATACCTAAGAATATAAGAGGCGGAAATATTCCGGACTTAATCCCAAAGTAAAAGTAATGCAGGAGGCCGTTATCCTCCATAAGTCCGGTTAAAGGCATGTTTACAAGAATTGCACCAAATCCTATGGGTATCAGCAGAAGCGGCTCGTACTGCTTCGCTATGCCGAGATATATCAAAAGTCCGCCTATACCGATCATTACCAGATTCTGCCAGGTAAGAGCAACAATACCGGTACTATGCAGGAAGGAGAGAATCAATCCGAAAATATTCATATCCGGCTCCCTAAGATATTGTAAGTAATAATTGATTCGCTCTGACGTTTTCGCCCCGGCGTACCATGACTTCATTTATAACGCCGGAAACGGGAGCATAAACATCGATATCCATTTTCATAGCTTCCATCACCAGTACGATCTGTCCCTTCTCCACTCTCCGGCCGGAAGCAGCCTTTAATTCTTTTATAACCCCGGTAATCGGGGCTGCAAGATTACCCGCACCGGAATCTATCTGTTTGGTTACGGAAACCTGCGGAGCCGTAACCGGCGCGGATACTGCCTGTGTTGCCTGATATACCGAAGGTTCCCGCGGTACAGCTTCCGGCCGGGCAGCCTGCTGTGCTGCCTGTCGTCCTGCCGGAATCTGCAGCTTTTCTTCCGGAAGAAGTGTTACCTGATAGACCGCACCCTCACGTTCCAGGGTTAGAATATTTCCCTCACGTTCCACATCGACGATATATGTATTACCTTCAAATTGAAATCTTATTCGCTTTTTCATTATCTACACTCCGGACCATCTCTGTAATAATTTTCCCCCGATAACCCAGGGGTCATACTTCTCATTTGTAACAGGCTGCCAGCCCTTTGCAGAGCGGGGATACAGCTCCTCTTCCTCCGCAGTAAGATACGCAGATACGGCAGCTGCAATCCAATCGACTCTTTCATCTTCCCGGACAATTTCAGCCTTAGAAACCGCTTTTTTCTCTTTAAACAGCACTTTCAGAGACTTCATAAGGAAACTTAAGAACCAGAGAAAGAGAAAAACTACCGTCATACCTATTACCGCTGTAAAAATACTATAAGAATAAGCCTCTATATCCATTACACTCTCCCTAATTTTATAAAAATAATCAAAGCGGAATATTTCCATGCTTTTTGGAAGGCCGGTCTTCACGTTTACGAATGTTCATCTCCAGAGACCTTATCAATTCTATCCGTGAATACTTCGGTTCGATGATATCATCCACCATCCCGTATCCTGCCGCAATAAAGGGAGTCATAACAGTCTCTTTAAATTCCGCTATTTTTTCCTGTTTTTTCTGCTCCGGATTCTCCGCAGCTTTTATATCACGGCGGAAAATAATATTCGCGGCGCCTTCCGCACCCATAACAGCAATTTCCGCTGTCGGATACGCAAGGACCCTGTCATACCCCAGAGCTTTGGAAGCCATAGCAATATATGCCCCGCCGTAAGCCTTCCGTATAATAAGGGATATTTTAGGAACCGTTGCTTCTGCAATCGCATAGAGTATTTTAGCTCCATGCCGGATAATACCTCCGTGTTCCTGCGAAATACCCGGCAGAAATCCGGGAACATCGACAAGGGAAATAATAGGTATATTAAAAGCATCACAGAAACGTAAAAACCGGGCCGCTTTATCCGCAGAGTTAATATCCAGGACAGCTGCAAGTACCTTCGGCTGGTTTGCAAAGATTCCAACCGTTCTTCCGTTCAGTTTTGCAAAGCCGACGACAACATTGGCGGCATACTCCGCATGGACCTCTAAAAATGAGTTCCTGTCGAAAATTTCGGAAATAAAATCTCTGATATCGTACGGTTTTTTGGGTTGATCCGGAAGAAGGTGCAGAAGATCCGGTGTTTCACGATCCGCGGGGTCTCCTGTATCCGAAACAGGGGGAAGTTCCAGATTATTAGAGGGAAGATAACTTAAAAGTTTCCTTAAAAAAATCATCAGTTCCTGCTCACTTTTAAATCTAAAATGAGCATTTCCGCTGTTTACACAATGAGCCTGTGCCCCGCCTAACGCTTCATGGGATATCTCTTCGCCTGTTACCGCTTTTATAACTTCCGGCCCGGTAATGTACATATTGCTGACTCCGTCCACCATAAGTGTAAAGTCGGTGATTGCCGGTGAATACACGGCACCTCCGGCACATGGCCCGAGAATTAATGAAAACTGAGGAACAACTCCGGAACTTATTGCATTTGCCTTAAATATTTTACCGTAGCCATGAAGGGAGAGTATCCCTTCCTGTATCCTTGCACCGCCTGAATCATTTATCTGGATAAAAGGTGTCCCGTTTTTAGCCGCAAGCATCTGGACCTCTGCAATCCTTTCCGCATGCATTTCCCCGAGCGAACCGCCGAGAACGGTAAAATCCTGTGCAAACAGGAATACCTGTCTGCTGTTTACCTTTCCGCTTCCGCTTACAACACCATCACCCGGGAATTTCTTCTTATCCATTCCGAAATCCGTGGACCGTACCATTATGTACGGCTGGTGCTCTATAAATGTTCCACTGTCCAGTAATAAATCGATTCTTTCACGAGCCGTCAGCTTGCCTTTTTCATGCTGAGCCTTAACCCGCTTCTCTCCTCCGCCCTGCAGCATCACTGCACGTTTCTCTCTATGCCGTTGTACTGATTCCTGATTATTCACTTATATTCCCTCCGAAATAAATTAATACCTGATATTTTTTTATTAAAATACCCATCGGCAAACCCGTGGAAATATGTTACCCTTTGCGGATAAATAAAACAATCAGGTGTGCCATATTCCGGTGTACCTTTTTATAAATTAATCGTGATACTCTTTTTCTCCGCTCTTAATACCAAGGTATATCCTCTCGGAAGTTAATGGAATCTTAAAGTAATCGATTCCAAGGGCATCGTAGAGGGCATTACCGATAACCGAAGGAACAGAAATCATAGGATGTTCGGCAACACCGCGTGCTCCGAAAGGCCCGTCCATCTGAGGATTCTCTATCATATGCTGCGACATTTTTTCCGGCAGATCCTTAGCTGTGAGTATTTTGTAATCTACCAGCCCTGCATTTAAAAATTTACCCCTGTCGGAGAATCTAAACTCTTCCGTTAACGCACTCCCCAGGCCCTGAATTACTCCCCCGATAATCTGTCCGCGTGCGAGTCCTTCGTTTAAAGTCTGACCTATATCGAAAGCGGATGACAGGTTAAGAACCTTTATCTCTCCTGTTTCCAAATCCACCTCTACCTCCGCACCATGGGCGCCGAAGGTCCAGTCGAGTGCAGGCAGCCCCTGTCCCGTTTCGAAATCGAGATTTGTTAACCCCTGGGCTGTATACCTGCCGCGGCCTATTACAGGCCCGCCGATCGTATTGCCGTTCGGATAGACATAACCGTTTATTATCTGCTTATACTCCAGATACTTACCGGGATTATGCTCCGGGAATACCTTCTCATCTTTATATGCAAGATCTTCGACAGTGCAGCGGAACACCTGCGCTGCTATTTCTTTTATCTGCTTAAGTGCATCCTTTGCCGCCATAATCGTTGCATTCCCGGACATAAAGGAGCCCTTACTAGCAACTGTCTGCCAGTCGTAAGGAGTAAATGAAGTATCGCTGTCCCAGGGTACATTGATCCGTTCCACAGGCATCTTTAATACTTCGGCTGCAATCTGCGCAAGTGCCGTATAAGTGCCCTGGCCGTAATCGGTAAGAGATGTCAATAGATCCGCAGACCCGTTTTCGTTGAATTTAAGAATAACAGCAGTTGTTGTAAAAGTAGGCATCGCAGGAGCTTTGTGGAGAACAGCCACACCTTTACCGCGGACTTTTCCTGTCTTTTTCTCTTTTTCTCTTTCGGTTTCCGATTTTAAACCGCTCCAGTTAATATCTTTGGCCACAGCATCGAGGCACTCATATACCTTCCCATGGGAAGGCCCTATTTTTTCACCTGTTATTGTTTCCGCTCCGGGTCTTAAAACATTCTTCTGCCTGAACTTAAGAGGATCCATACCTATTTTACGGGCAACAATATCCATATTTCGTTCGATGCCCCAATGAACTTCAAGATGACCGAAACCACGGTAAGCCGTTCCGAAGACTTTATTGGTATAAACAATAAAGGAATCTATTTTACAATTCGGCACTTCATATGGGCCTGCTCCCGAGTAAGCACCTGCACGTCCGACATTTACACCGTAATCCGCGTAAGCACCTGCATCCCAGTAGTACTTTATTTCCAGGGCGGTAATCTTACCATCCTTTGTAACCCCGGTTTTAAAGTCGGAATACAAACCCTGGCGGGAGGGAATCGTATTAAATTCTTCTTCCCGGGTCATGGCAAGTTTCACAGGCCTGCCGCCTGCCTTTTTGGAGAGAACATAGGTTAACGGTTCAAAATGAATTCCCGCCTTGCCCCCGAAACCCCCGCCGACATAGGGAATCTTAACCCGGATATTTTCCAGAGGTATTCCGAAACATACCGAAAAGAGATTACGTACGGTATAGGGAGACTGTGCAGAGGTATGGATAAGTACTTTATCCCCGGGCAGCGCCTGGCAAATAGCCGTATGAGTTTCCAGAGGGACGTGCTGTACAGGAGGATTATAGAAACTTTCTTCTATTATATAGTCGGCATCTTTAAAACCCTTCTCTATATCCCCATGCCGGATCTTCTGTACATGTGGAATATTTGTATGTGCCTGAGGCTGAAAAACCCCTTTCATATAACTGTAATCACCAAGATCCGGGTGTACAAGAGGAGCATCGGGTTTTAGTGCTTCACGAGGATCAAGAACAGGTTCCAGTTCCTCGTACTCTACCTTTATTTTTTCACATGCCTGTTCTGCAATCAGCTCGGTATCGGCTGCAACCGCTGCCACAGGTTCTCCCTGGTAACGTACATAATCTTTGGCTAGAATATCCTTATCAACCACATAAAGACCGACTTTATAGCTTAATTCTTTGCCGGTAATGACTGCCCTGACACCGGGTATTTTTTCCGCTTCGCCTGTATCGATACTCCTGATCCTGGCATATGCATAGGGTGATTTAACTATCCTGGCATAGAGCATCCCCTGGAGGATCATATCCTGTACGTAGAGAGCCGTTCCTGTTACCTTTTCCACCCCGTCTTTCCTGGGGATATTTTTGCCGATATATCTATAATTTTTCTTTTCATCTACTAACATTATACCATCTCCTCCCTAACTCTTTTTCCGGGCAACTGCTTCTATTGCTTCTATAATAGGTTCGTAACCCGTGCACCTGCATAAGTTACCCGAAACAGCTTCCACGATTTCCTCCCGTGAAGGGTTCGGATTCCTGTCAAGAAGACTCTGCGCAGACATGATAAAACCGGGAGTACAAAAACCGCACTGTTCACCGTGGTGTTTTATAAAAGCCTGCTGCAAATCCGTTAACTGATCATTCTTCGCTTCACCTTCGATCGTTTGTATTTCCGATCCGTCGACTTCTGCTGCGAGAACGGTACACGAGGTAACGGGTTTGCCGTTTAAAATAATAGTACACGCACCGCATTCTCCTATACCGCAGCCCTCTTTCGTCCCTGTTAACATAAGCTGTTCCCTTAAAAAATGAAGCAGAGTCATATTAGCAGGAACGCTTTCCCTGTATTCGACACCATTAACTTTTACCCGTATATCGACAATTTTCGAATATTCTTTCATTTTTCTCCTCCTTCCCCGCTACGAACAGATCTTTCTGATTAATCTTTTAACATAAACCGATGCCATATCACGCCTGTACTCTGCAGATGACCGGACATCATCGATTGGCGCAATCGATTCCCGGGCAAGTTCCGCGGCCCTCTCGGCAAGCTCATCCACATTGTCCGTCTCCCTGTAAAGTTCATCCGTTCCTTTAAGCAGGACAGGTGTAACGGCACATGCACCGATACAGATCTTTAAAGTTTTTGCAGAGGGATCGGCGATACCGGCAACGTTAACCGTAGCAAGGTCATGGCCCCTGCAGCGCTGCTTTTTAAGGAATGCCATCTTACCATTCGGTATTTCCGTAATTTCCACTTTTACAACAAGTTCACCTTTTTCCAATGCCGTCCGCTTAACACCGGTAATAAAGTCAGCTATGGACATTTTCCTTTCACCATGCGGACCGGTTATTACTACACCGGCACCTAGCACATACATGGCAGGCGCCATATCCGCGGCAGGAGATGCATTGCATAAATTTCCTATTAAAGTTGCCCGGTTTCTAAGCTGATATGTTGCAACCGAAAGTGCCGATTCCCCTAAAACGGGACAAATGTTTCTTAATTTCGCGTCGTCTATAAGAAAATTCAGATTTACTCTCGCCCCTATTGTAATACCGCTTTTTCCATCTGCAGAAAACACATCGAGTTCTTCCAGACCCTTTACATCGACCAGCAGGTCAG
>QILZ01000264.1 GCA_003233545.1 Spirochaetales bacterium | reverse complement strand
TTGAAAGGTGGATAGAAAATCTTGTGAATACCTCGATTGACATAGCAAAAATTATTGTTGCTTCCCGAAAACAACCAATCCCGCAGACTTATCGGGAAATACTATTAAGGCTCGGAACAGTACCATGTTTTAATGAAGATACGGCTCTTCTATTATCCTCTTTTTCGAAACTTAGAAACATCCTGGCTTACGAATATCTTGATATTAGATATCCTCATATAGAGAATTTTGTAAATAAAGCCCCGGCAGTTTATACTGTTCTTATAAGGTCTGCAAGAATTTATTTAGACCGGCAATAGCCATGATTCATTTAAAACCTGTAAACCATACCTAATCCTCCATTGATAAATTGAACAGTATCTATTCCGGGCACTTATTATTTTTACCAATTTAAGTACGCCTTCTCCTGGTTTTGTCAGGTTTAAATCCTCATAACAATTTTCAAAAGTCGCCACAATAATAATTGTTGAAATATCTATTTTTCTGTTGACAGATCGTGATAGGTCGTTTAGTATAAAAAAATGGAACCGTTCCCGGGAAGGGTATTAATTTTATTTATAAAACAGTAAGCTAATATACGAACCGGAAGCTTAAGGAGATTTTATTTGAGTATTAACATAATCGATATCGCAAAAAGAGCAAATGTATCTAAATCCACAGTTTCAAGGGTGCTTAACGGCCAGCCCCATGTAAGTAAAAAAACAAGAGAAACTATTTTTAGAATAATAGAGGAACTTGATTTTCAGCCTAATCCGTATGCCAGAAGTATTGTTTCCGGTAAGACAAAAATAGTGGGGCTTCTTATTCCGAATCTAAAGTCGCCCTTCTACATTGAAATCATGGAGGGGATAGTAGATGAGGTAGGCAGAAATGATTATGGTCTTCTCATTTATAAATCCGAAGATAAGGATGAGAAGATACTTAAAAAGGTTTTCCACAAGGGCAGGACAGACGGAATTATCGCGATTACGCCAAGATTTCACGAACAGAGCTTTGTCGATGCCTTTAAAGATGATCAGCCTTTCGTTTTGATAAATCATAGAAATACTCAAATCAATACCCCGTTTGTTTGTTTCAATAATTTTAAAGGCGGTTATATGGCTGCGAAGTTTCTTCTCGATCTTGGTCATCGGGACATAGCCTGTTTTGCAGGAAGAATATCGAGCCAGTCAACAAAAGACCGGTTCGAAGGGTTTAAAAAGGCATTAAAGGAAGCAGATGTAAATCTGAATGAATCCCGAATCCGCATTAAAGGAATGCATTTCGAAGAATCGATTTCTAACATAATAGTTGAATGGTCGAGAGAAAATAAGATGCCCACCGCAATATTTGCATACAATGACTTAACTGCTTTTGAAATTATCGAGGTATTAAAAGAATTAGGATTTAGTGTGCCTGGGGATGTATCTGTAATAGGTTTTGATAATACGGAAATGTCGAGGCATTTTCATCCGCCGCTGACGACAATAAATCAATCTATGAAAAAAATTGGTGAGTCCGGGGCAAATATGCTCCTTTCACTAATTCAGGGTGTTACCCTGAAAAAAAATAAAATCACAATCGAGCCTGAAGTTATTATAAGAGGCTCGTGTGATAAACCATCTTAAAAGGAGATAACTATGAGAAAAATAGTTACAGTCTTTTTAATCTTCTTCCTTGCATCTTTTGTTCTATCTTCGACAGGGCAGAAAGAAGAGTTAAAAAAGGGTTCTGTTTCGATTAAGGCATGGACAATCGGCCCTGGCCCTGTTCCGGTATTAAGGGCGAGAAACCTTAAAACGGCAGGAGAAGAGCTAAACGCAGGCGGGCTTAATCTTAAACTCGATGTAACATTCTCCACGCAAAAGTTTGGTCCCTACAGAACAAGTTTTTCCCTTGCATACAATTCGAACTCTTTTCCCGACATACTAAGTGAGGATCAGGATATTATTCCTGAGTACGCAGAAGCGGGAATGATTCTTCCGCTCGATAAGTATGTAAAAGCAGGCAACTGGAAATCTAATTTTGAGGACTTCCTTCCGGGAATGTGGAATGCTGTTACCTGGAAAGGAAAAATATATGGTATTCCGATAGAAGCGGTTGTAAATTGCATTTACTACAGAAAAGATGTGCTTAGAAAGCTGGGTATGAGTGATTCGGATATAGCGAAAGCCTTTTCTCCGGACTCCGGAGAATTTACTCTTACTAACCTGGTAAAACTTGCAAAGAAAGCAAAGGATGCAGGACTTGTAGAATGGGGTTTTACCCACAGAAAGGGTGCAGGCGATTACTGGTTTAACTCGGTAATGATGTTCGGCGGGAAGTTTGTAGATAGTGCAACGGGGAATATGATTGTTGATACGAAGGCACTAAAAAAAGACTTTGCATTTCATAAAATGCTTGTAGATGAAGGTCTGCTTCCTAAGGATATGGCATCGTGGGATTGGAAGGTTATTCACGAATATTTTGTCGACGGGAAAACCCTCTTCTGGATTGGCGGCCATACAGGGCAATGGAAAGAGTATCAGCAGAAGGCATATAGCATAAAGTATGGGAAAGTTACAGAAGAGTATCTGGAAAAAAATGTGGGTATTGCTCCTTTCCCGGGAATCGACGGACCTGTTACACCGGTAAAGGTTCATGCATACACGTTGGTTTCTAAAACTAAAAATCCTGATCTGGCTTTTAAGCTGATATCCAAAGCATCGAGTCCGGAACTTTTAGCGCGTCTTTCCATAACAACCTTCAGAGGTCCTACAAGAAAATCTATAATGAAACTTAAAGATTTCAAAGATCAGAATTATCTTACCAAAGTGATGCAGATAATGAAATATGCAAAAGCATTTCCCAAACATCCCTCGTTAGGTAAATACAAGAATATGCTGTTCGAAGCTATGGTAGGAATAGAAACGGGAAAATTAACGGTGGAACAGGCTATTAAATTTATGATAGCCAAGGCAAAATCGGATATACCGGGAGTAATCATTAGATGAAGAGAATAATTCCTTACTTTTTTATTCTTCCTCTTCTTTTACTCATATTCCTGTTCTACATAATCCCTGCGATCTCGACTGTTTATATCTCTGCAACCGATATGGGAAGAAGTTTAAAGGGTAATTTTGTGGGAATTAAAAACTTCACGAGAATTTTTTCAGTAGAGGATCCTGTAATAGGCAGGGTCCTCTTAAATACCCTGGTTTATCTTTCAGGTGCTCTCATTATTACAATTATCGGCGGTCTTATTCTTGCAATAGCTACAACAACTCTTACAAACAGGTGGGGTTCATTTTTCAGAATAATATGGTTTCTTCCGAGAGCTACCCCGCCGGTTGTATGGGCCTTTCTGTGGATCTGGGCATTTGATCCCTCAAGATACGGCCTGTTGAATATGATTTTTAATCAAATCGGATTACAGGGAAGAAGCTGGTTAACCCTTTATCCCATGGCAATTGTTATTCTTGCAAATGGTATTCTCGGAATACCATACACAATGACGATCCTTTCAGCCGCACTCAGTAATATACCGCTCGAAATCCTGGAAGCGGCCAAAATAGATGGTGCATCAGGATGGAAGACTGCAGTTAAAATAAAGATACCTTTAGTATGGTGGCCTCTCTCATTTCTTATTATATGGTACACCTTAAGTTTTCTTACATCGTTTCAGTATATACTTATGATTACGGGAGGCGGACCCTTCTATGCCTCGACTCCTCTTGCTTTATATACCTATAATAAGGCATTTCAAAATATGGAACTTGGATACGGTTCGGCATTGGCTCTCGTGCTGATAGCCTTAAGTGTCGTTATAATTCTTGCATTTCGAAAACTCCTCGGAGTTAAGAGGGAGGCGTAGATGATGGTAAAATCTTTAAAATATAAAAATATAATTTTCGGAAGCCTTCTCCTGCTTCTGACAATCCCGCTTATGTCTCTCTATGTATGGCTGCTTTTTAACTCGATAAATGAAAAGCCTCTCTATAGCCTTATCCCGAAGAATCCCGGGTTCAGAAGCTGGATTCAACTTTTCAGCAGGCTGCCGGAGGCTTCCGGAATGCCGACATCGATCTTTCCGATAATCCGGAATACAATAATTATTGCAGGCGGTGTTATGCTGCTGGATCTTTTTGTCTGCAGTCTTGCAGGTTATTCAATTTCGAGATTAAAATTTAAGGGGAAAGATCTGCTTTTAAGTTTTCTCCTTATTATGAAGGCTTTCCCGCTTCTTATTCTGTTAATTGCAACCTACTTTGTATTATTCTATTTAAGGCTGTTAAATACGTTTCTCTCGGTAATTCTTGCGAGGACTGCGATGGAGCTTGTAATGGGCACATGGATAATAAAAGGATTCTTCGACAGTATTCCGAGGGAAATAGAAGAGTCTGCAAGAATAGACGGGGCTTCAAAATTTACTCTATGGAGAAAAATTATGATACCTCTGGTAAAACCCGGCCTGGTTGCAGTAGGAGTTATGGCATTTATTGCGGGATGGAGCGATTTCATCTTTGTTTATACATTTATCTTTGATCAGTCTAAATGGACTTTATCTGTTTTTCTCTATAGTCTTATATCATCACAGGAATCTGTGGACTATAATTTCCTTGCAACGGTATCGATATTTTACATGATACCCACACTTTTACTTTATAGTTTTGCACAGAAGGGGCTTACAAAGGGAACACTCGGAGGGGGAATAAAATAGTTTTTTTTCCATTGCAGCCGAAGGCTGCGGCAGGCTTTAGATTTAATTTGTTATAATAATAAAATTATCAGGGCATCATAACATATACGTACCGGAGGTCTTAAGCGAAAGAATGAGAATTAAAGGTTTTGGAGTAAATACACGCAGAACGGATAGTAATTTTAAAATATTCGAAGAACAGCTATGCTACCTCAAAGAAGCGGGTTTTGAGTACCTCGAGGTTTCGGCTGATGTTGTTGATACTATGGCAGGCGGAAAGATAATTCCCCGGAAGTTTAAAAAACTTATTCATCTGCTGGATAAGTATAATTTTAAATTAACCGCCCATATTCCCAACGGCATAGATTTAAGGGACAGAAAGGACAGGGAGTTCCAGCTTGATTTTTTTATGTCTAGCATAGAGTTTGCAGGAAGGATCGGT
This sequence comes from Spirochaetales bacterium, assembly GCA_003233545.1. GTDB lineage: Bacteria > Spirochaetota > Spirochaetia > SZUA-6 > SZUA-6 > SZUA-6. Next base: position 6,891 of record QILZ01000264.1, on the reverse strand, counting down.
GCAGAGCTTATTGTATGTCATTTTGAAAAGTCGAGCGATGATCCGGCTGCAGAATCTTTGTTTCGCGGGGCCATACTAAAAGGATACGATTATGCAAAAAAATGGAATCTAAAACTTGGAATTGAAAATATCGAGATAGAAAAACTTTCTAAAGTGGCTTCTTTTATAAGAAAGATTAATGAACCTGATATAATGCTTGCACTTGATCTAGGTCATGCTTTTTTATCTGAGAATTACTTTAAAAATGACTTTCTTCAAAGTATAAAAGAGGCCGCCGATCTCGTAGGACACATCCATTTAAGTGATAACTTCGGAAGATTCGAAGGGATGAGGGTAAAAAACTTTGATCTATACAGAGTTTCAAGCTACACAACAAGGCTCAATCTCGGGAGAGGAGATCTTAACCTTCCTCCGGGATGGGGAAGCCTGCCGGTGGAAAAATCTTTAAAAATATTAAACAATTACAAAGGAATCGTTGTGCTCGAGTATTACCATGATAAGTATCTTGATTTTAACGGTGATATACTTTCGGAAACAAAGGAACTATTTTCAAAATTATAAATCTTTAAAATTAGAGCATGTATTTCCCCGGGATGGGGATAAGACGCATACGTTAAAAAATATACCGGAAAGGTATATTACTGCTTTGACTAGTTTTTAAGCCCGTGTTATTCTGCGTTACATGAGCAGAATAAATAATTTGAATAGTATGGGATCGATACTTGATTTTGCAATAGCAAAGGAAATTGAGGCTCAGAATATATACCTCTCGTATGCAGACAGGACCGAAAAAAGAGGATTACGGAAACTTCTCCTGTGTATGGCGGATCAGGAAAAAGAACATGAAAAAAGACTTAACGAGCTTAAAGAGGGAGGATCTCCGGACCTGGTTTTTTCCGAAACTGCAAAAGCCGATATCAAAATCAGTGATTATACCGTCGATGTCGAATTTTCCCGTGATATGAGCTATCAGGATTTTTTACTTCTTGTCATAAAACGTGAAGAAAAGTCGTACCAGCTGTATAAATGGCTTCGGAGCAAAGCGGACAATAAAGAAATTCAGCTTATTTTTAAACAGCTTTCAGATGAGGAAAAAAAGCATAAAGCCTGGGCCCAGGATAGGTACGATCTGGAAATATTAACGGAGAATTAACCGGCAAAACCATAGGATATCAAGAGATCAGAGAGATATGGGAAACTCACAAAAAGAAAATGAAATTGAACTTCTGTTAAAGGTAAGCAGCATACTCGATTCGAGTATGGATCTTAAGGAAGTTTTAACTCCCGTACTTACCATAATCGCGGAAGAACTTGGTATTAAGCGGGGCAGTCTGGCGCTTTTAAACAGGGAGTCGGGAGAAATTACAATAGAATCGGCTTACGGGCTGTCTCATGTCCAGATGGAACGCGGAAGGTATAAGATAGGGGAGGGGATTACCGGCAAAGTTTTCCAGACCGGCCGGCCGGCGATTATACCCCGTATTTCCGAAGAGCCCGAATTTCTCGATAAAACGAAGTCGCATATTAAAGACGGCGGGGATTTTTCTTTTTTATGTGTACCGATTAAACTTGAAAACACAGTAATCGGTGCGATTTGTGCAGACAAACATTTAACGGATTCCAGGCCGCTCTCCCACTATACACATCTTTTATCGATTGTGGCTTCCATGATTGCGCAGGCTGTGCGGTTAAGGCAGATTGTACAGGAAGAAAGGCATAAAATAATCGAAGAAAATACACGTCTCCAGGAGGAACTTCGCAGCCGTTTTAAACCCGAAAATATTATCGGAAATTCCCAGTCTATGCAGGGAGTATATACCCTGATAGAACAGGTCTCGCAGAGTGATGCTACGGTACTGATAAGAGGAGAAAGCGGGACAGGAAAGGAACTTGTCGCACATGCGATACACTATCACAGTGCAAGGGCAGGGAAACCTTTTGTAAAGGTCAGTTGTGCAGCTCTTCCGGAGGGTATTATAGAGAGCGAGCTGTTCGGTCATGAAAAAGGAGCATTTACAGGAGCGATCTCCGCCCGCAAGGGAAGGTTCGAACTGGCCGACGAAGGGACTCTTTTTCTCGATGAGATAGGTGATTTGTCTGCGAACCTGCAGGTTAAGCTTTTACGTGTACTCCAGGAGAAGGAGTTCGAACGGGTTGGCGGTGTAACAACCATTAAGGTTGATGTCCGGGTAATTGCTGCTACTAACAGGGATCTGGAGGTTCTGATGGAACAGGGAAAGTTCCGGCAGGATCTTTACTACAGGCTTAATGTTTTTCCGATTCATATACCGCCGCTTCGCGAACGCAAAACCGATATTCTGCTGCTTGCGGATTTCTTTGTAGAGCAGTACAGCAATAAAAACAGTAAAAGTGTACGCAGAATCTCCACTCCTGCAATAGATATGCTTATGGCCTATCATTGGCCTGGAAATGTCAGGGAGCTGGAAAACTGTATGGAAAGAGCGGTGCTTCTGACAAAAGATGATGTTATTCACGGTCATCATCTTCCGCCCACATTGCAGACTGCCGAAGCAAGCGGAACAATGTTCAAAGGAAGATTGCGGGTGGTTTTGGGAAATGTGGAGAGGGAATTGATACTCGATGCCCTTAAATCGGCACGCGGCAACCAGGCGCAGGCTGCAAAACTCCTCGGGATAACGGAAAGAATTATGGGATTAAGGATTAAAAAATACGGTATAGACACCTTCCGTTTTTCCAGGTAACCGGTTTTACCGGGTTATCTCACCCGTACACCGGATCAAACTACATAAATGTAGTAAATATTTTTATTAATTACATTTATGTAGGGATATTACGAAATATGCCGTTCTATGAATTTAGGTAATTATTGATAATGTATAGAGTAATCTTAAGCTGCCAATCCTGGCACTATTTTTGCTTTACATATTTCATATAGAAAACAATCAGGAGGATTTTAGCACTATGAAAACCGTTCAGGATGTAATTAAACTTATCGAAAGCGAGGGAGTTAAGGTCATCGATCTTCGTTTCATGGATTTTCCCGGTCTGTGGCAGCATCTCTCCGTTCCGGTCAGAGAACTCGATATAGATTCTTTCGAAAGAGGCTTCGGAATAGACGGATCGAGTATCAGGGGATGGCAGAGTATTAATGAATCGGATATGCTCGTAAAACCTGTTCCGGAAACCGCATTTATCGATCCCTTTTTAAAGGACAAAACACTTGTCCTTATATGCAATATATGCGACCCGATAACCGGAGAGGATTACTCACGTGACCCGAGGAATATAGCCCGGAAAGCATCTCACTACCTGAAGGAGAGCGGGATTGCGGAAACGGCTTATTTTGGTCCGGAAGCGGAATTTTTTATTTTCGATGATATCCGCTTCGATCAGAATGTACACGAGGGATACTATCATATCGATTCAAAAGAGGGACAGTGGAACTCGGGAAAGGCCGAAGAGCCGAATCTTGGTTATAAACCGAGGTATAAAGAGGGTTATTTCCCCGTACCGCCCATGGACAGCCAGCAGGATATAAGAAGCGAAATGATGCTTACACTCGAACAGATAGGAATACCCGTGGAAGCTCAGCATCATGAAGTGGCGACCGGGGGGCAGGCGGAGATAGATATCCGTTTTGATTCTCTCTTAAACTGCGCCGATAAACTCTTAAAGTACAAATATGTCGTAAAAAACACCGCTCACCGCCATGGGAAAACGGCTACATTTATGCCTAAGCCTCTTTTTAATGATAACGGAAGCGGAATGCATGTTCATATATCACTGTGGAAGGGAGATACAAACCTGTTTGCCGGTGACGGATATGCAGGACTGTCCGAGATGGCTCTTTTCGGTATAGGGGGCATTTTAAGACATGCGGGATCGCTTCTTGCCTTTACCAATCCCACAACGAACAGCTACAAACGCCTTGTACCGGGTTTCGAAGCACCTGTGAATCTTGCATATTCCAGGAGAAACAGGAGTGCGGCAATAAGGATACCGATGTACTCCACATCACCGAAAACAAAACGTCTCGAGTTCAGATGCCCGGATCCGAGTTCTAATCCGTACCTTGCCTTTTCCGCCCTTTTAATGGCTGTTTTAGACGGTATTATAAACAAAATAGACCCGGGTGAACCGCTGGACAAGGACATTTATGACCTGCCGCCGGAAGAACTTGCAAAGGTAGCACAGACGCCTGGTTCCTTAAGGGAAACATTAAAGGAGTTAGAGCAGGATAATGAATATCTGCTTCGAGGTGATGTATTTACCCAGGATGTTATCGATACATGGATAGAGTATAAGATGGTCCATGAGGTTCAGGCTCTGGAACTAAGACCTCATCCGTGGGAATTTGCCCTGTACTACGATATATAAAAACTTATACTATTAGGATTTTTCGCTGAAGCGGAGGCAGACCTGTTTTTGTGGGTCTGCCTCTCTTTATGTATTTCCTCTTTTCTGATACTATAAATAAGGTTTGAAAGCAATTGAAATACTAAAAAGCTGTCCGGATCTTGATATCGAAGTAGTAAAGGAACATATTCGTTTACTCAGCCGGCGGTACTCCGATAAATTTTCTCCTTCCGAAATATGCAGGCATATAAAGAATTTGCAGGCCGTTTTACCGGAAAATCCGGTTGTCGTTTCGGTAGAAAATTCTTTTAATGAAATATCCGCAGATTTATCTTCACAATCCGGGCAGACCGGTGGTTTAAGGATAATAAACTGTACCGTTACGGCATTCGATTATCTGTTTGCATTTTCAATGATCACAGGAATACTTTCTTCCCTTGGAATGAATATTATTTCCGGTGAAATATTTACCCTCAAAGCTGTTAAATATCTTGGCTGCGGGTCTTTAAATACTGACAGGCGAAGAAGAATAATAGATTGTTTTACAGGAACACTCCCCGCAGGCATAAATATGAGTGAATGGGTTTTTAATCTGAAGACCTTGCTTAAAGAGAATTTTTCCCTGTTAGAGAAAGGGGACGAATCTTCTATTATCAGGGCTAAAACATTGGTCAATGAAATGGCTGCAAGAAATATCGAAAACTCTGTAAATTCATCTCCCGTACTCTATCCGATAGAAATTCATTTCGATGAGAATGTTTCCGGGTTTAACAGAATGAAAGTATTTACGGAGGATACTCCGTTTTTCCTATATGCCATGAGTACCGCTTTATCCCTGCAGGGAATATCGATAGAGCACGTGAGTATCAAAACCGTAGAGGGCCGTATAGAGGATGAATTTTTATTTACGGATTTAAGAAAAAAACGTATTTCCGATGCGGTAAAACTTGACAGGATAAAATTGTCCGTTCTCTTTACGAAACAGTTTACATATTTTCTGTCTATTTCCCCTGATCCTTATTCCGCCCTGGTACGTTTCGAAGAACTGCTTCATAAAATGTTGATGATGCCGGGTAAAGCCGAATGGCTCGATATTCTGTCCGATCCGGATATTTTATCCGGTCTGGCAAAACTTTTAGGAGTCAGTGATTTTCTATGGGAGGATTTTATACGGCTTCATTATGAGACACTTATTCCGATGTTAAAGCCCTATCTTAAACACAGGAGATTCGCCGAAAATCCGGAATCACTCTGTGAGAGATTTAACGATACGGTGCGTACAGCTTCCGGTATTGAAGAAAAAGAAAGGTTGTTGAACGAATTTAAAGACCGTGAAATATTTTTAATGGATTTAAATCATATACTCATGCCGGAATGGGATTTTCGGAAATTAAGCCGAAGTTTAACACTTTTAGCCGAATGCATAATCAACTACGCATTTTTAACAATATATGAGGAGCTTTCTCTGCAGTATGGGATACCCCGAACAGTTGCCGGAGTGGAAGCACAGTACGCAATATTAGGTCTCGGGAAAATGGGGGGCAGTGCCCTGGGCTATGCATCCGATATAGAAATTATGCTTGTTTATGGTGATAACGGAGAAACGGACGGAAATAAGGTTATTAAGAATTCCGAATTTTTCGAGGAGCTTGTAAAGAGAGCTGTCAGACTGATCCATTCAAAGAGGGAGGGAATATTCCATATCGATTTAAGGCTTCGTCCGTATGGTAACTCGGGTCCCTTAGCATGCAGTCTCGATAGATTCTGCAGATATTACGGGAGGGGCGGAAAAGCTCATTCCTATGAGAGGCTCGCACTTGTAAGGCTTCGTGCAATAGGCGGGAATTCCGAATTCGGAAGTATGATCGAACGTCTCCGTGATGATATGATCTATTCTTATAACAGTATAGATGTTAAGGAAATTAGAGATTTAAGAGAAAAGCAGTACAGGGAAAAAGCAATAAATGGAAGGTTAAACGCTAAATACAGTCCTGGGGCACTCGTAGATCTCGAATATGCAGTACAGATTCTGCAGGTTATGTATGGAGGAAAATATACGGAGCTTAAAACACCGCATCTGCATAAAGCGCTGGAAGGGCTGGCGCTGGCAGGTGTATTAGAGCCGGAAGAAGCAAAAGGGTTAATCGATGCATACTATTTTTTAAGAAAGGTGATAAATGGTTTACGTATGCTTCGGGGATCTGCAAAAGATCTTTTCCTTCCAGGGATGGATTCCCGTGAATTTGATCATCTTGCCAGACGGCTCAACTATAAACAGCAGGAGGGTATAACCCCTGTGCAGGCTCTTCATGTTGATTTTGAAATGCATACCGCGAGGATACGTGCTTTTCTAAATAAATATTTCGGAAAAACTTCGATACCGGGAGAAGGTTCGTACAATATTGCAGATCTTATTATGTACGAGGAGATATCGGAGGAACACAAAAAACGGATACTTACTGCCCTGGGCATAGAGGATGTCAGGAAAGCCTGTCTTAACCTTAAAAAACTTTCGGGAAAAGAGAAAACGCGTGACCTGTTTGTTAAACTCAG
>QILZ01000263.1 GCA_003233545.1 Spirochaetales bacterium | reverse complement strand
AAGGCCTTTTTTTCACCGGTACTTCTTATCATTTTCATCCTCTCGGGTGATACGTCTCATGGTACCTCTGCAGTTCTTTTTTTCCTATATGCGTGTAGATCTGTGTCGTACTGATATTCGAATGTCCCAGAAGTTCCTGAACAGACCTCAGATTCGCACCACCCTGCAGCAGGTGGGTAGCGAAAGAATGCCTTAAGGTGTGCACCTTCCCATTGATTCCGGCGGCTTTGGAGGTTTCCTTAAAACGCAGCCAGATACCCTTCCTTGTTAATTTATTCCCCAGGTGGTTAAGAAATAATGACTGCAGTTTTTTATGTTTAAGCAGTTTAAGCCTTGCTTCCTTTAAATAGAGTTTCAGCCAATACTTTACCTCTTCACCCATCGGTACAAGACGTTCTCTGTTGCCCTTCCCTACTATCCGCACCAGGCTTTCATTTAAATAAACACGATCCAGAGTTAATTCGACAACTTCGGAAACTCTTAAACCGCAAGAATATATAAGCTCGAACATTGCCCTGTCTCTTACTCCGAGGGATGATTCCGTATCAATCGTATTTAAAAATAAATCGATTTCCTCGAGAGAAAAAACTCTCGGTATGGACCGTCCCACTCTGGGGCTTTCGATCCATTCCATCGGATTATCATTTCTGTGTTTTTCTACTATCAGAAATTTAAATAAAGAACGGAGGCTGGAAATTGATTTTGCTATTGTTCTCTGGGAGGCACCTGTTAATTGCCTGTGAACAAAATATTCAATAACATCGCGCGAATCGACTGTCAGGAAACTATGGCCTAGTAATTCCAGATAATCCGTAAACAGACGGCATTCGGAGAGATAAGTCTCCACACTATTCGCAGAAAGCCTTATTTCCGCCCTCAAATACTCTTCGAAGAGAGACAGATAATTTTTATCGTTATTTCTAATCTTTTTTTCCAATAACTTTTTTCTCCCGTAAAATCGTCGGTACATTTAAATCATTTTCGCCGGAGTTGCGCCCCATCAAAAAACCACCGCTGCCTGTTTTACCTATGCCTTTACTCATATTTATCCATTCCTCGTACGAAATTATTTCTGCCTTGGCATTCTGTCTCGCGGTTTCCCCCGTATCCCTCTTTTCACTTTTAAAACCGGTAGCGATAACAGTTACCTTTACCTGATCGGTCAGTGCACTGCTTATGCTGTTTCCGGCAATAATAAGCGCATCGTCATCCGCATTTGCCGTAATTATTTTTAAAACCTCTTCGTATTCGGAAAGGCAGAGATCATTCCCGCCTGTGACACTCACGAGAATTCCCTTTGCACCTTCGATTTGTGCATCTTCTAACAGAGGATTGTTAATTGCATTCGTAGCGGCATCTACAGCCCTGTTATCTCCCTTACCTACGCCTATACCCATAAGAGCATCACCCTTACCCTTCATAATCGTTCTTACATCTGCAAAATCTATGTTTATTTCGCCCGGTTCGGTTATAAGGTCGGAGATTCCCTGTACTCCCTGCCTAAGAACATCATCCGCAAGAAAAAACGCCTCTTTAATGGGAGTTCTTCGCTCCACAACCTTAAGCAGGTATTGATTGGGAATAACTATAAGCGTATCCACTTCCGCCCTGAGTTTTTCGATTCCTTCATTTGCAATCATCATCTTGCGTCTTCCCTCAAAATCGAAAGGCTTTGTCACAACAGCAACAGTCAGGGCATTACATTCACGGGCAATATGAGCAATTATAGGTGCCGCCCCGGTACCGGTTCCTCCCCCCATGCCTGCGGTAATAAAAACCATATCGGATCCGTGGAGTAAAGTTTCTATTTCATCCTGATCTTCGAGTGCGGCTTTTTCTCCGATTTCCGGCACACCGCCTGCACCAAGACCGCCCGTTAATTTTGTGCCGATCGGAAGTTTCATCTCCGCTTTGGACATTTCCAGTGCCTGCAGGTCGGTATTAACGGCAATAAATTCCACATTTTTTAAGCCGCTTGTAATCATGCGGTTTACAGCATTACTGCCGCCGCCGCCCACTCCTATTACCTTAATAGTAGTAGGATTGGAATTTTTCTCCTCAAGAAATTCGATATTCATGTCCCCCTCCAGTTTTATATATGAAATCAGAAGCTCTTGCTTTTCAAAAGAACTCCTTAAACCATTTTCTCATTCTTTCCCATACACTCGAAAACGTACCTTCGCTCGATGTCGTATCAAAGTATTCCGTACTGCTCCTCGAAGCTCCGTATAATACAAGCCCTACCCCGGTGGCAAACATGGGATTATAATACTCTTCCACCAGCCCGCCGAGTTTAACAGGATATCCTATTCTCGAGGGAAGACCGAATATTTCCGATGCCAGCTCGGCTGTTCCGGGCAGCAGAGATCCTCCTCCCGTTATAACGACTCCCCCGCCTAACAGCTTCAGATATCCTTTTTTATCAATCTGTTCTTTTACCATGCCGAATATTTCCGTCATTCTCGGCTGAATAATTTCCGCTATCTGTTTCCTTGGTATTCTCCTCGGAGGCCTTCCTCCCACACCGGGAATAACAACATCCTCTTCCTCTTCCACAAGGCTCATCCTGCAGCTTCCGGATTCCCGCTTTATCTTTTCCGCGGATTCCATGGGGGTTTTCAGTATAATCGAAAGATCATTTGTAACCTGATCGCCTCCGAGGGAGAGCACCCCGGTGTGATACGGCGCACCTTCAAGGTACACAAGTATATCCGTGGTTCCTCCGCCGAGATCTATAAGCAGCACACCGAGCTCTCTTTCATCGTCGGAAAGGACAGCTTTGGATGATGCAAGAGGCTCGAGTACAATATCATTAACCTTAAAACCGGCACGGTTTACACATCTTACAATATTCTGTGCAGAGGTCACGGCACCTGTTATGATATGTACTTCGGATTCCAGCCTGACACCGATCATGCCGAGCGGGTTCTTTATACCGCCCTGTTCGTCCACTATAAATTCCTGAGGTATAACATGAAGGACTTCACGGTCCATCGGTATAACGATAGCCCGGGCGGCATCGATAACACGGTCCACATCTTCTTTGGTAATCTCCCTGTTTTTCCCGGTTACGGCAACCACCCCGCGGCTGTTAATTCCCTCTATATGCCCCCCGGCAATCCCCGTATACACATCATGGACTTCTCTGCCCGACATCATTTCGGCCGCTTCTATTGCATTGAGTACGGATTTTACCGTTAACTCTATGTTTATGACAACGCCCCTGCGTAAACCTCTGGACGGCGTTGTACCTACACCCGTTATTTCCATCATGCCGTTTTCATTGTACTGGCCGATGATAGCACAGACTTTCGTGGTCCCTATATCCAAACCTACTACCATTGTTTCCTGGTTCAAGAGATTATTCCCCCCTCACTTTATAAACGATATTACCTTCTCTAAAATCGAGTTCCTCCACTTTCTTTGCCCTGATCTCGTTTTTTAAAAGGTCGAGAACCATCATGGCATACTGTAAGGATTTCGCCTCGAGTCTTTTACCGAGCCTTACTTTTACATTATACGAAACAGGGAAAAATACAAGTTCATATTCGGATGCACCCGTCGGGATAATTCTGATTTCCGAAATTATTTTAAAAAGATTCGGGTGGCCTTTCTTAAGATTATACAGATCTTTAAGAAGAGGCTTAACCATTTCCGGAAGTACGGTGCCGACACGAACCTTTTTAAACTTAAGACCCGATATTACAGGCATATTTACATCATTTACCGACTTTCCCATAAGAAAAATAACACCATCCTCATCCATCGCAACGGGAATACTCCTGTTGTTTACCTCGACAAGTGCAACCGCGAGCGGTTTTCTTCCCGTAAGTATTATTTTTAGTGTATCAGGAAATATCTTTTTTACAACCGCGGTTCTTACAAGCGGATATTCACCGATTCTTTTAGCAAGCAGCTCCGGATTCAGTTTAAAATAGTACGATCTACCTGAAATCCCTGCCAGTTTCAGCACAGCCTCTTTTGAAACGGAAAAATCCGATTCTATAGTTATATGTTTAATAAGAAAATTCGGAATAACAAAAAACTGTGCGATAATTTCACCGGTAAGAAAAAGAAAGAGAATGCCGATGAGTACCCACATGATTCTATTAAGAAACGCCTCTCTGGATTTTACCTTTCTGTTATTTATAAAAACCGCTTCAGCCATACACCTTCCTCGATACATTGAGAAGTAAACCGGACATCAGCATGGTCATGAGCAGAGAAGAACCGCCGGCCGAGAAAAACGGCAGCGGAATTCCGGTTGCAGGCACAATACCCGCAACAACAGCCATATTAACCAAAGCCTGAAAAACTATAACGGTGCTCACCCCGAATGCAAGATAATATCCGAATTCATCTTCCGACTTAAAGGCAAGCGTGTATCCCCGCCAGGCGAATATTACAAAAAGTGTAATGACAATAATCGCGCCTAAAAAACCCATTTCCTCACCGATAACCGCAAAAATAAAATCGGAATGGGCCTCCGGAAGTCCCCCGAGTTTTTTTACACCCAGACCAAGCCCGCTGCCCCAAAAGCCTCCGTTTATAAGCGCGGATTTAGCCGCAATAACCTGAAAACCGCTTCCCGAAGGATCACTTAAAGGATTTAAAAAAGCAATAATACGTTTTACCCTGTGTTCTTTGGTAAACAACAGTAAAAAGCTTAAAGGTACGATAACGGTTCCCAATAGAATAAAGTAAATCATTTTTACTCTTGCTATAAAAAACATGGAAAGTGCTATAAAAAGAATAAAAAAAGCAGTCGAAAAATCATTCTGCAGGTAGATGAGCGCAACAAATACCGAAACGACAATCAAAGGCGGAAGAATCGAATTAACCGGATCATTTATCCTGTCATATTTTTTACTTAAGATTACGGACAGATAGAGCACTACTGCAAATTTAACAAGTTCGGAGGGTTCAAAAGACATTCCGAAGAGAAATATCCACCTCTTTGCACCAAGCACAGACTTTCCCAAACCCGGAATAAACGTCATCATAACAAGCACAAGAGAGACAAACAGTACCGCAGGAGCCATTTTTTTAAGAATATCGATCGGTGTAATAGAACTTAAGAGTACCAGGAATCCTCCTATAATAATCCACAAACTCTGTTTTTTCAGATAGTAAAAGGGATCATTGAATATTTTTTCGGCATAGTAGGAAGAAGCGGAAAAAAGCGTAATAATACCCAGCCCGACTAAAAGAAACAGGTCGAGCAGCAGTACAAAATCGGCTGATTTCCTTTCTATTCTTTCCAATTTATCCCCTTCGTTCCTACTGAATCTTCAGTGTGGAAAGACTTAAAATGGCAAAAAGACCGCCTAAAATCCAGAACCGTATTACAACTTTACTTTCCGCCCATCCGAGCAGTTCGAAGTGATGATGTATCGGCGCCATTTTAAACACCCGCTTTTTTGTAAATTTATAATATACAACCTGAATAATCACAGACAGAGCTTCCAGCACAAAGACCCCCCCGACAATTATAAGGAGAATTTCTTTCTTTATAATAAGGGATGTTACTCCTATCGCACCACCGAGCGCTAAACTTCCCGTATCTCCCATCATGATTTCCGCAGGGTGAGCATTAAACCAGAGAAAACCAACGGACGCACCCACCAGGGCAAGAGAGAAAACAGTCAGCTCCCAGCTATGCTTTACAAAGGGAATCTGCAGGTACTTAGACACCACACTATGTCCTGTCAGATATGCAATAACAGCAAATGTTATGCCTACCATAATAACAAGCCCGATAGCAAGACCGTCCAATCCATCGGTAAGGTTTACGGCATTCGAAGTACCGACGAGAAGTGTAACGGCAAAGGGTATGTAGAAATATGAAAGGTCTGCAACCGGATGTTTTATAAAAGGAATATAGAGCATTGTAGTGGTTGGAGTTCTGTTTATAAACAGAATCATCACTATTACAAGGGAGAGAATAATCTGCCCGGAGAATTTTATACCTGCGCTTAAGCCGCTTGAATTCTTTTTCCGTATTTTAATCATATCATCCAGAAATCCGATAAACCCGTAACCTACGGTCGTTAAAAGCAAAATCCATGTAAAGGGGTTATCGAGGTCCTGCCACAAAAGAACCGACACGACAATCGAAAAGATAATGAGCAGACCGCCCATAGTAGGTGTGCCGGATTTTGCAAGATGCGTACGCGGCCCGTCTGTTCTGATGGACTGGCCGAATTTAATCCGGCGGAGTTTGGAGATAAGCCAGGGGCCTAAGAGAAAAGAGATCAAAAGCGCAGTTATAGCTGCGTACGCGGCACGGAATGTTATATACTGGAAAATGTTAAAGAAAGTGAAATACTTTACAAATGGATATAATATTTTTAAAACCATAATTTTTCCTGTTTCATATTTCTTTTATAAAGGGCACGAGTCTCTCGAGTTCCACCCCCCTCGAAGCTTTTAACAGCACAAGATCGCCCTCCCGCAGGTATTTTTTTAACGTGTTCTTAAGCTCGTCGAAATCCTCCGTCGCTATATAAAACCTGTTCTTATCCGTTGTTCTGTTTCCTGCCAATTCAAAACCATGAAGAAACTCTTCTCCGAAAAAAATAACCGCATCGAGCCTTTTACCAATAGTAAAATCGATAAGTTTTGAATGTTCGGATTCGGAAAGTTTTCCGAGTTCGAACATCGAACCCAGCACAGCTATTTTACGCCCTTTCCACTCGGTTTTTTCCAGAAACTCAACTGCACTTCGGGCGGAATCGGGGTTCGAATTGTAACAGTCCAGTAGAATGGTAATTCCGCCGTGAAGAATCTGCGACCTTCCGAAGAGCGGGCGGACACTTTCCAGCCCTTCTTTTATGTCTTCTCCGGATATCCCCAGGTGAAAAGCGGCGCTGATAGCTGCCAGTGCATTTAATATATTGTACTGCCCGTAGAGGGATAAACAAATCCGGAGCCCCTCCCAGTGAATGGTTAAACCATTCAGCCCATGATTTTCATATCCCTCAAAACCCGCAGTAGCTTCTGTTCCGTACAGAATAACCCGTCCCCTGATATTTTCCTTAAGAAGGGAGAGCAAAGGTTCCCCTTTATTAAGGAAAGCAGCTTCCGAACCTGTAAAATATCTAAAAATATCCGCCTTTTCCCTGGCAACCGCCTCCTCTGAACCGAAAAATTCCAGGTGCGTTTTTCCTATATTCGTGATAATCCCGTAATGCGGGCGGACAATATCTGCAAGTACAGCCATTTCGCCCGGATGATTCGTACCCATTTCGAAGACAGCATATTCATGGCCCTCATGCACCCTGAATGCCGTTAAAGGTACTCCGATTTCGGAATTCAGATTCTTAACATTGGCTGCAGTACTGTGGTGGACGGATAAAACAGAAGCAAGCATTTCCTTTGTGGTAGTCTTTCCGCTGCTGCCCGTTATGCCTATTTTCACTAAAGAATTAAAACGTCCAAGATAGCTCTTCCCCAGGCTCTGCAGTGCCGTTAACACATTATCCACCAGGATTAATGACGCTTTCTTTTTTTTTGCAAGCGGAGCTATATCAGCTTCTAATTGCTTAAACCGCTTTTTTTCAAGAAACACTGCAGAAGCACCGTTTAAGAGTGCGCTTTTAACATAATTATGCCCGTCTGTTTTTAGACCCGGCAGCGGTATAAACAGTGAATTTTCAGCGGCTTCCCTCGAATCGATAGTAACTGCCTCTATATTACCGCGGGAATTCTCTTCCACGGCAAACATACCCTTTACGGATTCTTTGACATCGATAAGGGAAAACAACTTTCTGTTAACAGTGCCTCCTCCCATACTCTGTTATTTTACTCCCTTTTTTGTAATTATTACCACTTCCGAGGGTTCGGCTTCATGAAGCCCGAGGTTTTTTATACCTATGTTCTCTATTCTCTTCGGAGACCGCAAAATGGCCAATCCCACAATTATGCTTTTGTTCTTTTCCAGAGTTTCCTCCTGCTGTTTCTTTATACTTCCTATACGGGAAGATAACTCCGTGAACCTTATATTCTGCCACGTTACAAGAAACAGTAAAACTGGAATTGATACGATCAACAGAAGAACAATCATCTTTTTCATTTTACCTTCCTCATTACACGGAACAATGCACTTCTCGATGCAGGGTTCCGCTGTACTTCCGCTTCTCCCGGACGTACCGGTTTTTTTGTAATTATTTTAAACTCTGCTCTACTTTGAGAATTCGGCATTTCACGGCCATTTAAAGAGTTTCCTGCCATTTCTTTATAAAAATGTTTTACAATTCTGTCTTCGAGGGAATGAAACGATATAATCCCTATTCTGCCGCCCGGCTGCAATATACTGCATGCCTGCGGAAGACCCTCTTTAAGTTCTTCCAGTTCGTTATTTACAGCGATACGAAGTGCCTGGAATATTTTTGTAGCAGGATGAATTCTTCTATGCCTGTAATCCGGCGGTACCGAACGCCGTACAATTTCAGCTAATTCCCCGGAAGTGGTTATCTTTTTATCCTTTCTTGCCGCAGCAATCTTCCCGGCAATTCTTCGTGCAAAACGTTCCTCTCCGTAATCGAAAAATATTTTAACAAGTTCTCTCCCGGAGAAGTTATTCACAATATATGATGCGTCTAATTTCAAGTCTCTGTCGAGCCGCATATCGAGTGGTTCATCCCGAAGAAAAGAAAAACCAAGCCCGCTTTCCTCGAAGTGATACCGCGATATCCCCAGATCGAGAAAAATTATATTTGGTTTCCTATCCGTATAAGAATCATAATTTGAAAAGATGTGAGAAAATCGCCCGTTTATTAACTGTATACGTTTTTCATAAGGTTTAAGCCTTTCATGAGCCTTTTCGAGAATTTTAAGATCCCGGTCGATGCCTATTAAAAAAAGCCCGGGGAATTTGCTTAAAAAATACTCGGCATGCCCGCCTTCGCCAATGGTACCATCTATCAGGGTCGAAACTTCGCTGTCCGGACCTAAAAGAGAGATTACCTCATCCAGCAATACAGGAGTATGAACAACCGTGTCTGCCATTTTTTTAATTAAATTCCACCTTTCTCTTAATAAAACGCTGTTAGAAACAACTCTTACAATAGGGAGTTCCTGTAAAGTTACTCCTTAGGAGTGCCACCAGTTAATTTTTCCGCCAAGCTCCTCTGCGGCTTCCTTGAAACTATCCTCCGTGCTTTCAAGGTATCTCATGTATGTCTCTTCATCCCATATTTCAACGTAACGGAGCATTCCCAGCACAATACATTCCTTTTTTAAATGAGCATACTCTCTTAATGTCTGGGGGATGCTCATCCTGCCGGACTTATCAATCTCAGCTTCCTGAGCCGGAGCAATTATACGACGCTGAATCAGCCTCGCTTTCTCCTGAAAGAGTGATGTCGATTCTAAGATGTTGGCGGAAATGCTTTTCCATTCATCGGTGGGAAATATCCAGAGGCACCTGTCGACACCGCGGGTAAGAATCATTACATTACCGGCTATTTCCGCTCTCATTTTAGACGGGATCATTAATCTTCCCTTTTCATCCAATGAGTAACGATATTCTCCGGTTATCATGCTAATTTATTCCACTTTATTCTATTTTTTCCCACTATTTCCCACCAATCACATACCATACTATCCCATCTCGACAGAATGTCAACGAATATTCTTTATATATTTCTGAATAAAATGAATAATTTTAAAATTTATATTAAATTATGTTTAGTAGTATGTCCCTGAAATACCAATTGACATCTCTTTTCTTTAGCATTACCTTACTGTATAAAACAATAAGGGGATATTGCAGTGTCCGTATATCGTGTCTACTTTAAATGGAAGGGAAAAGAAATATCACTCAGTGCGAAGCAGCTTGATCTTACTCATCCGTACTTTGTTTCGATAAAAGATATAATATTCCCCGACGGCTCTAAACTGATAATTAATCCGTCCGATGATGAAATAAGGAAGACTTTCCGGAAATCAAAACATCTTATGATTCCGTTTCAGGCGGTAATTCTGATCGAAGAACTTAAAGAAGATGAAACAGCACATGTAGTGCCTTTTAATATAATAGAAGATTCCGTTGGGCAGAAAAAGTAAGAACTCCTGTTCCCTTTTGTAGAGAACAGGCAAAGGAGAAGTTCCGGTTGGAAGACAGCAATTATTCTGATAACAAAAATGTAAATTCGGGTCTGCAGAATGAGGTATGGGAACTTCTCGAATCCTTCCACGAAACAAGGAAAACCATTTCGAGCTTTATACGGGATACATTACAGATTTCCGGTCTGAATAATGCATTCATTACGGAAATGCTTAAGGCATCCGATCATAACAAGGATCTTATCTCCAATGTAAGGGACGAACTTAAAAATATAAGTAAACACTCGGAAAAAATGGTCACACATGTCGAGTGTTCTCATAATCGTATAGAAAAAAATAAAATCCTTCTTTCGGGCAGCGTCGATTCCATAAAAGACGCTAAATCTTCGATTACGGAACTTGAAAACATGTTCGGCAAAATACAGAAGTTATTCGTCGAGGTAGAAGGAGCAACCAAAAAGATACTTTCCAGTACCGAAGTTATAGAAGATATATCGAGCCTTACAAATCTCCTTGCGTTAAATGCAGCAATAGAAGCTGCCCGTGCGGGAAAATACGGCAGGGGTTTTAATGTTGTTGCCCATGAAGTGAGAAAACTTGCCGATAAAACCAAAATGACTACAAATGAAATATCTTCATTTATAAGCTCATTAAAAAAAGATATCGCAAATACAATGCAGCTCATGGAAGAATATATAAAGGTAAGGGACATAGTACGGGAAAGAATCGAAAAAACAGAGGAAGGCATAGAAGAATCTTCTCAGTCGATGCAGTCGATCGATTCGGAAATCAAGGATATTATCGAACTTGTTCATGAACAGTCGGAAAATACGGAAGAAATATACAACCATATATCGTTTATCAATGATTCTGCAAATTTTATAAGTTCAAGTTCTAACCATATTATTTCCAATATGGAGTACCAGACAAAGAATATGAACGAGGTGGAATCCCTTGTCGAGATTTCGGAAATCTATATTCAGGAGCAAAAGGATAAACTTTTAAAAAGCGGGATGAAAATAGCAAAACAGTCGGCCATTATTGTCGGACATGATATTGCATATCCGCCGTGGGTTTCCTTAACAGCAGGAAAATCCGAAGGAATAAGTATCGATATTTTTAAAAGGATAGCGGAAAAGTCAGGCATAGAGTATGAATTCTACGGTGATCAGTGGGGAAAAGTATTCCCTGCTTTCATGGAGGGTAAAATAGACATCATCCTTAACGCAGGATGGCCTAATGCATTTTTTAATGATAAGCCGGTTATTTCGACAGATCCGTATTCCAAATTCGAGGTTGTTATATTTACAACGAGGAAGAATTTTAAGAAAACCGGTATACTGACATCCGAACGTTTATCTTCAATGAAAATAGCGATACAAAAAGCATCTTATATCAAGGATTATCTGGAAAAATTCGGGTCCCAAGTTGTCGAATTCGAGAACGATATACAGGGTATCGTACAGCATATATGGGAAGAAACGGATGGTATTGCAACGGAGCGAAATGTAGGAAACTATATTTCCGGGAAATTCTTTCACGGAGATATTGTCCCCGCATCCGAAAACATCGGATCTTTAGATGTTGTAATGCTGTTAAAGAAGGGTTCGGAAGAACTTCAGCAGAAACTTAACAAGGCAATAGCTGAGCTGCAGAACGAAGATAGAAACCACTGATAATGTTTATCGTACTGTTAATTTTTCTGCTCTCAGGCTTTAATGCAGACTCGGAGCAGTTGTCCGTTAATATAAAACCCGCTTATTTAAAGATCTGGCAGCAGTTGGTTTTTGATAATCCGCTCCCTGCTGATATTCAGGTTAAAGTACATACATATTCTAAAGACACTTCTTCCGAATCAAAAAACCTGGTCTATATCATTAAAGATTCATGGCGGAATAAGAACAGTGTTATGAAACAGAACGG
>QILZ01000146.1 GCA_003233545.1 Spirochaetales bacterium | reverse complement strand
CAGTTCCCATGCTGAACAGAGAAGGGGATGTTATAGGGGTGATTCAGCTGATAAACAGAAAGAAACACAGAAAGACAAAACTTACAACCGAAAAAATAACAAAGAAAGAAGTGCTGCCTTTCGGTAAGGAATCGATACAGATCATAGAAGTACTGGCATCGCAGGCTGCCGTATGTATAGAAAACGCTATTTTTTACATAGAGATAGAGGAACTTTTGGAGAGCTTTATCGAAGCATCGGCACTGGCTGTCGATTCGAGGGAGCCTTCCACTGCCGGACATTCCAGGAGGGTTGCAAAACTCGTTACGAGAATTGCGGATGCGATAAACTCGGAAAATGAAGGCCCGCTTGCGAAATATAGTTTCAGCGGAAGCGAAATGCGCCAGCTTCGGTATGCAGGGCTGCTTCATGATTTCGGAAAGATAGGGGTCCCGGAAGCGGTACTGTTAAAAGCGGAAAAACTCTTTCCGTGGGAACTGGAAAGGATTATGGCAAGAACAGCCTGTGCCGAATTTTCCACTTTGCTTAATGTTCACTCCGAAGAAAAAAGACGGGAGATATTGGATGAACTGGAACAGTTTAAAAACACCGTTAAGAAAGTAAATATCCCGGAGCCGCCTGTCCGGGATGATCTGGATTTTCTTAAAGAAATGAAAGAGAAACGTTTCATGGATTCCAGGGGAAAAGAAATAGCTCTGCTTAACGAAGAGGAGTTTGAGTTGTTGAGTATTCAATTCGGGAGCCTATCTCCGGAGGAACGGAAGGCAATAATGAGTCATGTCGAATACACATACAGGTTTCTTAAGGAAATCAAGTGGACAACCGGGTTGCTTAAAATTCCGGAAATCACCCTTAATCATCATGAGAAGTTAGATGGTTCGGGATATCCTGACGGGAAAAGGGCTTCCGAGATACCGGTAGAATCGCAGATAATGTGTATTGCGGATATTTATGATGCTCTTATAGCATCCGACAGGCCATATAAAAACCGGCTTCCTGTAGAAAAGGCACTTACGATACTTAAATACGATGCTCTGGACGGCAGGCTGAACAAGAAAATCGTCGATCTATTTATAAAAAGGAAAATATACAAGCCGGAGGACTCTAATAACTCCCTTCGATCTCCGCACTGAGAGATTCCAGCATGTTAATGATCGTATTATTGCTTTCCGATCTTAATCTGTTATTAATAAGCGGGAGCAGAATATCCGTATTAGAATTGGAAAGAAGCGCTTCTATGTAGTCCGTCAGAGCTTTATCACGCGCCATATCAATAATAAGTGAAAGCTCCGGTTTCGTGCCTACCTGATAAAGGGCATATATAATACGTTTCTTCTGCGAAGCGGTAAGTTCCTGCTTTAAAATATCGGATGAAAGTTCCGCGGTACGCTGAGAAAACATATCTCCGAGAGCCTCCAGTACCCTGATCCGCAGCTCGATATCACTGTTTTTCTTAAATACACGTGCAAGAGAATTTTCCACATCCTGATCTTCGACGGCAATTTTACGAATCGCCAGAACAGCTGTCTTTTTTATTTCCGTATTCGGATCCCGTTCTGCAATTTTTGCGAGTGTATTTATAACGGCCGGATTTGCTTCCCTGAGTTCCCCGAGCGATTCTACCGCAAATGTACGCAGTGCGGTAAATTTATCACTTCTGAGTTTTATAACATCGAGAAGTGTTTCCCATACTTTTAACTGCGGAGAATCGAGACCGATGGCCCCGAGTGCCCTTACTGCATTTATACGAACGGATAAGTATTCCGTATCACTTTTTACGAGCTTCTTAAGTTCATCTACCGCCCGTATATTGGAACGGGAGTGAATCCTGTAAAGTGCCCATGTTACATTCTTTTTTACCTCGGGATACTGGCTGGATAAAAGGGGGATAAGCAGGGGGAGCGATTTCTCATTGCCTAATTGTGCGAGTACCGCGGTTCCTGCTGTAAGTGTCTGTTTATCCTTCGACCGTACAAGTGATCTGTTTAATGCACCGACAACACTGTCAGAATGTGTTTTGTACAGTTTGATAAGAGCCGCAGCAGCAGTTTCACGTACATTTTTATCGGCCGATCCGAGGGCGGCAATAATAAAATTAAGCGCCTTATCTCCGCTTTTATTGTTTCCGAGGGCATTTATAACTGCCTGACGTTCTTTGTCGGGTGTAGAATCTTTTCTTAAAATCCCTATAAATGCAGGTATGGTGCCTGAAAAATTCAATTTATTAAGGGCGTTAATTAAGGTTATTCTGACATTTTCCGAATTTTCTTTTTTTAACAATAAAAAGAGTTTTTCACTTGTTGCAGGGTTATTGAAATTCGAGAGTCCTTTAATTGCAAGAATTCTAAGCTTAGGATCAGCCGAGGTTAAATAATCTTTAAATGTTTCCTGCAGATTTCTATCCTGGTAACCCTTATCCGCAGTGTTTACAAGAGCCTCCAGGGAGGCTTTAAGTATGTCCGGATCGATTTTACCATTCTTATCCGGTTTTAAAAGAGAGAAGAGTCTGCTTACGGATGCCCTGCTTCCTATCCTGCCGATTGCGTTTATAATCGCTATTCTTGTGCTCCTGTCGTTTTCGGTGTTCAGTTCGCTTAAGAGAATCTTTAACGCTTCATCGTTGCCGATTTCTCCCAGCGCTCTTATGCTGTCTATACGAAGGCCGGGTTTATTGATCATACCTATAAGATAACTGACAGCGGATGCTGCCTGCAGCTTTCCGAGAGTTTTAATGGCAACTTTTACTTTTGCCGGTTTTTGGGTTCCTTCCTTTATGATTGTATTAATCATTATACTTACCAGGATATCCTTTTCTTCTTCTCCCAACGAGGGAGGAAGGGGATATCCCTGTTCTATCATGGCGAAGAGGCTGTCTCTTGCATCTGCAAACCCTTTTTCCAGATTATTTCCTTCTTTTTTGTATGCAAGTACCATCGTGGTTATATATTTATCTTCCTTTGCAAGAGCTGCTTTTAATGCGGACGGAGTCAGGTACAGACCATTGGCTTCCAGCTCACGTTTTTTTTTGACAATAGTGTCGATTCTTGATTTATAGTTCAGGGCTATTAATTCGGGGATAGCCTGCTGTGTCTGTGTAAGCGCCTTCCGAACGGAAATAAGTTTATCCAGAGGAATATATGTATAGTTAAGAATAATAAAATCAAGGATTTCCTTTGCCTGAAGAATCGAATCCTTAACACTTGTTTCGGGAATTATTTCGTTAATCTCCGTATCCGTATCGAGTTTGCCGTTCTGGTTTAGATCGATGTATCCTTTTCTTATTTCCGGAAATATCTTTACGAGCATGGTAGTAAGCTGATTTTTCGCTACCTCTGAGCTTGCATAAAAGAGGGGAAGTAAAGCGAATAATAAAATAAGAAGCTTCCGCATATTATTTACTCCTGGTTTGTGTGCATTAAAACACCATAAATATGTTATATTATCCTATATACCGTATTAAAAACTGTCAAATGGTTAACGGCCTGTTTGCCTTTTCTATAAATTTATGTTTTAAAAGAATGTTTTGCGAAGAGCAGTAGTTCCACATCGGCCTTTTTGTTTTTTCCCGTGACAGAGAACGGAACCGGAGGATTGCTGTAATTTACTTTAAAGCGAATATCAAACTGAAAACCCTGGGGCAGGGTAAATTGGAGGATTAACGGAACGGGCGGGTTAACGCCTATAAAAATATTGTAAGATTTCCCTGATTTGTCCCGTTTAAAGGGAAAGTTAGCATCATAGAGAACGAATTCTTTATTACTGGAAATAACTACTTCTACCTTAGACGGATCTCCTTTTAACTGCGTTTCTAATTCGTAGTTGTTCCTGTTAAGAAATGCAACGCTTTGGGAAGTAAAATGTATAAGCCCGGGGATACCCTGCACCGGAGTAATGTATTTCCTCGATTTTGTGTTTACTTTGATTGTACTCTTGCCGGTGCGGTATTCTACTTCCCCGATCGGAGCGGGACTGGTTATTACCAGATTATTGGTTTTATTTGTGACGTCGATTGTCTCTACAGCCGAAATCGGTTGTGCATTATTACCATTAAAAGGTTTAAAGAATATAAACAGATATGTAAAAAATAACAAGGATAGGAATCCGAAAAAAATGGCAATATCGCGAACCCGTTTATACTTATCGGCCCCTCTTTTCTTCTTTTTTCGTGCCCTTCGTGCCGGGGGAACTATAAGACCGAGACGAATAAGGAGGAATATGAAGGGTACGATAATAACGGCAAGCAGAATGTTGCCCCAGATTCTGGAAAAAAGGACTACCCTGCAGAAATCCAGGGAAGGGAGTGTAAATAATTCAAGAGTTGCTTTTATAATCCAATAGGGCGATGCGAGGAATAAAAGTACCTTTATGATCCTGTACGGTGAAATGGTAAAAAGAAGGGCAAAGAAGAAAGCCCATAAAAAATAATAGGTAAAAGAAATATTAATAACAGCGAGAATAACAGTATCGATCAGAAAAAAGAGCAATGCGGATGCAGAGTAGAAACTTCCGTTGCGGGAGAACGGAAGTTTCTTAAGTATATTGTAGAGTACGGCATATAAAAAAAGTGCAATAGCGGCTTTTTCCGCCAGGAAAAGAAGCGGCAGGTATTCCCAGATAGTAGGAAATCTTCGAAGGTAGGTAATACCCTCCAGGATTAGTGTAGAAAGGATAAGAATAACAAAAGTTACGGAGAGGATCACGGGAAAGGTCCAGATACTTTTTTTTATCGTTTTAACGTATCTTTTTATTCTTTCAGGAAATATCAGGGCATAGAGGATCGATAGTAAAAAAACTACAAGGAGGATTATAATATAATTCTCCTCGGGAATTATAAAGTAGAAATTTTTCGCCTGAAAAAAAAGGTAATGCTTATCCCACGATTCCGGAAATCCTGATTTGAATTCATTAAGAAGAGTATTTAAAAAAAGGTTAAAAGAAAAAATAAAATTCTTTCTGCCGTCGGGCGGCATCTTGTCATACTCCCCGCTGAAACTTATGGCCGGATAGTCTGCTTTAAGGTAGGGCTCTATTATTGTCGTTTTTTTGGTTAAACCCATTCTGAAAATCTGGTTCTCGTTTCCGCGGACCAGAAAATAAATGTCGGTTTTTTTCAGGGCGGTAGTACTTTTGTCAAGGAGCCAGTAAGGGGTAACTATCCCCTTAGCCCCTCCTCCGATATAGAGCCTGCTGGGAGCTTTCCTGATATTCATGTAAACCACAACAACCTTATAATCAGGTTCGAAATCTCTTAAAAACAATCTGCTTCCCATAGGGTAATTGCTGCCTTCTCCGTATTCGGCTCCGGGAAAAACTACCTTAACGGAAACGGGCGGCTTTGTGTGCATAAGCTGCTGTATAAATGCAAGGGCGACAGCTATATTTATGGAACCGTCGTACTTTTCCGGTTCTTTGCTGCTGTGGTTTAGGGGTACGGCAAGTATAAGGGTATCCTTTAGTCTGCCCGGTATGTCGACAACAATATTTTTAGAAAATGAATGAACAAGGTCGGAATCGCTGAAATCCTGCAGACTGTACCGGGCATGTATAAATTCAAGTCTCTTTGTAATAAATCGAATTAGTTTTTTTTCACCTTCGGAACCTTCCAGCCTCGGATAGAAACTATGAATTGTGTTTATATCGGCAATTGTCTTCTCTACATCCGGCGGAAGGATGTTCTGGCAGAAAGCAGCCGGCATGGCCGCGAATACGAATAATAATATAAGAATACCGTATAGCGTCTTTTTCATTTGTTTTGTTCAAAAGCATATTTTATGAAATTCTTTACGTCAAGCTTGTTTTAACTTTTAGCGGATAATTTATATTTGCAGTTTAAGAATCAAATAAATATTTCATTGCAAATTTATAACAGATACTGTATAATTCCGCTGATGCGAGTTATTCCTGAAATATTAAACAGAAAGAGTATCATGGATTTTAAGTCCGACCCGGTAGGAAAAGACAAACTCGAAAGTATACTGGAAGCGGGCCGGCTGGCTCCGTCTGCAAAAAACAGGCAGGAATGGCGTTTTATTGTAGTAACCGATAAGAAAAAGCAGGAGAAAATTAAGGAAGCGGCTTTCGGACAGGAACATGTCGGACAGGCGCCTGTAATAATTGTTGCATGTACTACGAATATAGATTACAGGATGCCCAATGGCCAGGTTGCATATCCGATAGATTTAACCTTCCCCGTTTCTTTTATGATGATCCAGGCAGTCCATGAAGGGCTCGGGACATGCTGTATAACCACCTATGACGAACAGGAAATCAGGGAGCTTCTTTCGGTTCCGTATTCCATGCGTGTTGTCATGCTGCTCTTAGTCGGCTATACGGAAAGCGAGCCGGAACCTGCCCCGAGAAAAACTTTCAGACAGGTGTTTTCGTACAATCATTGGTAGATTGGAACAGGGTTAAGCCGGGAAGAGTATATGAACGAAACAAAAGTCAAAAATATTTTAGAAGAATTTTCTAAAAGCTGGCCTGCAGACAGGATAGATTACAGGAGACCGGAAGATGAAAGCTGGAAAATTTATGGGCTCAGTTTAAAAGAATTACTTTTAGAGGATAAAAAAGCTGTTCCGGAGCTCGAGGCCGGTCTTAAAGCTCCGAATAAGCAGGTAAGAGCTCTATGCAGCAGAGCTCTCGGTTTTTTAAATGCAGATGCTTCGGTTGGCGGTCTTGCCGATGCTGTTTATAACGATAGTTGGGAAACAGTACGGCTTCTGGCTGCAGACAGTCTGGGAATGATTTTTACGGCTGAGGCAAAAGAGGTTTTAAACAATGCTCTTGAAAGAGAAAAACATAAAGATGTTAAGCTCCATATTCGAATAGCTTTAAGGAGAGAAAACGGACTGGAGGAAGAAGCCGTTAAATCTCTGGTATTTATCGATGAAAAAAAAATAGAAAGTATAATAATAGGTGCACCCTCGCCAGACTTTACCCTCCGGAGCTGCAATGGCAGCAAATTTACGCTTTCCGATTACCTTGGTAAGAAAAAAATTATTCTTATCTTTCTCTATGGTGACGGATGACCCGTATGCCGCGGGCAGGTGCGCAGTTTGCGTAAAAATATCGAAATTTTTAAAGAGTTGGATACGAAACCTGTTTTTATTGTTCCGCATGAGAAAGTCAGGGTCGGGAGCTGGAAAGAACTTGCCGGGGATTCCATTACAGTTCTCGCTGATTCGGGCTTTTATGTTTCCATGGTATATGGGGTTGCTTTCCAGATGCGTATTCATTCCGATACATCGAATACACCGGGCACTTTTATTATCGGAAAAGACGGTTTATTAAAGTGGGCCAAAATAGGTGAAGGACGTAATAATTTCCACGACCGCCCATCTTATCAGGAGATAGCGGATAGGATAAAACAGACAGAAAACTGAAGATTACTATTCTGAATATAGTGAAGGGAGTGCTCCCTGTTTATTCTATACCTTGTATAAAGAGTTTTTGCGGTTAAAACAGGTACTGCAGATGCCCGTACTGATAAAATTATGGCGTTTAACATGATACCCTTTTCCCTTTACTTTTTTATCTATTAATTCAAAATCCGCTTCCGAAAGTTCTATATCATAAATGGTTCCGCATATTGTGCATTTAAAGTGTGCATGCGGTTTAATATTTGCATCGTATTTTAATTCGTTGTTTTCTATCTGCAGCTCTGTGATTATGCCGTTATCGGCAAGAATTTTTACGGAATTGTATACCGTGGTTCTGGATAAAGACGGAATGGTCTTTATAAGTGCCCTGTAAATCCGGTCCGCAGTCGGGTGGTTGCTGTGTTCGAGAATATATTGATAAATCTTGATCCTTTGAATCGAGGGGCGAATATTATGACCCTTAAAGAGACTTGTAATTTCCTTAATTGAACCTGCATATCCTGATTTTCCCATATAATCCTTCTTGTCTGATATTTATACTATAATCCAAGTAATAAAAAAAGAAACCGCAGCTGGTTTTTTAAAGTTAATAGTCGTTTTAGATTATATATTTTTGTCCGGCTGATTGTAAATAGTAATCCCGGAGATTAGAATCGATACGCATGGTTAAAAACAACAGAATTACAATTATAACCGGTAATATCGATTCGGGTAAAACTTCATGGTGTAATGTCAGGTTTGTTTCTTCCGAAGCGTCTGCTTTTAAAGAGAGCAGAGTCGATGGTTTCCTATCTCCCAAAGTCTTATCGTGCGGCTCAAGAATTGGTTACGATGTTAAGAGGATATCAACCGGAGAAAGAGTTCCTCTTGCAAGGGTAAAAAATGTATTACCCGGAGGCTGGAAGGAGGTATATTTTTACGGAACTCTTTCTTTTTCCGGACCGGCCTTCGATGCGGTTAAATCATGGTTTTCTGCATTTGCCGATTCGATAGATACCGTTGTTATGGATGAAATAGGTCCCTTGGAAATCGGAGGTGCCGGTTTCGGCAAAGTGCTGGAGTCTGTTTTAAAAGAAAAGAATAAATTTAAAAAAATTTATATTGTTATCCGAAAGGCACTTGTGGAAAGTGTATGTTTAAAGTTTAATATAGGTGATTATGAAGAAATAAAAGTAGGAAAAGGATAAGTGAAAAGGGGGTGTAAGGTGAATAAATGGATGCAGCATGGGAAGACTGCCCTCATTACCGGTGGTTCGAGCGGGATCGGCTATGCTATTGCGGATGAATGTGTAAGGCGGGGAATGAATGTAATTATCCTGGCACGCAGAATCGAGCTTCTTAAAGAGGCTAAGAAGAAGCTGGAGGAACTGGCAGACCGGTCATCTTCCGCAACTGTAAAGATTGTTTCTGCGGATGTTTCCAGTATACATTCCATACGGATTGTAGAAGAGGATGTGAGACGAAATATTACCTCTATCGACCTGCTTGTAAACTGTGCCGGAGTGGTAAAACCTGCACTGCTGGAAGATTTTACGGATTCGGACATGAATAATCAGATTCTGATTAACCTGCTCGGGATGATGAATGTGACAAGACAATTTTTAAAATATATACCGGCAGGCGGTGCAATTATAAATTTCTCTTCTGCGCTGGGGTTATTCGGAATGGCAGGTTATACGGCATATTCCGCATCAAAATTCGGTATTATCGGTTTTTCGGATGCTCTGCGGCGTGAACTTTTAAGCAGAAAGATTTCCGTTCATGTTGTTTGTCCTGCGGATGTCGATACTCCGCAGTTTAAACAGGAACACGAGGATATGCCGGATTGGATGAAAACGGAGAGCAGGCCTAACGCGATCAGCCCGGCTGCAGTAGCGAAGAAAGTATTACAGGCGGCGCAGCATGGTAAATTTTATATTCTTACAAACGGATCGGTTAAGTTTCTGCTTATTATGCTGAGATTTTTGCCTCGGCTGACAAAGGTTCTTCTGGACGGTATGTTCCCGAGGCCGAAGGCGGTTTCTTCGGATGAACAAAGATAAAATATTGTAGGAGGTGTCAATTATGGCGGAAATAGAAGAACGATACTTCCATGCAAAGGATGGAAGTAGTATTTTTTACAGGACGGCCATACCGGAAAACGCTGTTGCGTGTATGATTCTTCTGCATGGATATGCAGAGCATTCGGGACGTTACCTTCATGTTATCGATTATTTTGCGGACAGAAATATTGCGGTTTTTGCACCGGACGAGAGAGGCCATGGGAAAACGGCAAAAACTTTAGGATACATGGAAAGCTTCGATGCTGTTCTGGAAGATATTATAATGATCCATAAACAGATAAAAGAAAAATATCCGACACGGCCGGTTTTTTTATACGGGCACAGTATGGGCGGGCTGTTAGCTCTCATTTATGCGGAAAAAAAGCAGGCGGATCTTAACGGTTTAATACTCTCCGGAGCGGCTCTTGTTCTGCCGGATAATATTCCTCCGTTTCTGATAAAAATGGCGCATTTTATTGCCGGAGTAATGCCTAAACTTCCGGTCCAGGAATTCGATACATCGGGCGTTTCCAGGGATCCGGAAATAATACGGAAAATAGAAGCCGATCCTCTGTGCTACAAGGGAAAGACACGGGCGGGAACCGGTGATGAGATAATACAGGGAATAAAGAAAGCTCT
This sequence comes from Spirochaetales bacterium, assembly GCA_003233545.1. Classification (GTDB taxonomy): domain Bacteria; phylum Spirochaetota; class Spirochaetia; order SZUA-6; family SZUA-6; genus SZUA-6. The sequence continues at coordinate 5,692 of QILZ01000146.1, read as the reverse complement.
TGCGAATCTGCCGGGTATCGCAATTCCTCTGCTGGTTTGTCACGGCGGTTCCGATCCGATTATAAATCCTGATTCATCACGGAATATTTATAATACTGTAAGTTCGGAAGATAAGACTTTAAAGATTTTCGAAAACCTCTACCATGAAATTCATAATGAACCGGAAAAGGCCGAGGTTCTTAATTTTATCGGAGACTGGATAGAGAAAAGAATATAACCGGGATGTTGACAAAAGAAAAAGTTCTCGGATTTGCTTTAGATGCAGGATTTCATAAATCAGGAATAACAGGTACGGATGGTATGGAAAAAGTAGTATCCTGCGGACAGTACCATGCAGAAGGCAATGGTTCTTTTCTGATAAGTGCACTTTCCTGCTACAGAGATGAACCCGCTGATTTATCAAAACAGGATAATCCCCACGGGCTTATTGCTCCATTTGCGAGAAGAAACTATTACGGAGAAGCTGTCGGCAGAATGAAAGAGGTATTCCGGCGGATTATGGAGAAAACAGGGCTCAGGAAACGTGACGGCAGGATATTCTGTAATTCAAGACTTCCGGAAAAACCTCTTGCGTTATTAAGCGGCCTGGGGTTCTATGGTAAAAACAGTCTTATTGTTTCACCCGGTCTGGGTTCCCTCTTTGTGATTGCAGGTTTGTATATACCGGTAAAACTGGAACCGGATTTAATCCCTCCGGAATGGAAAGAACCGGGAAGTATATGCGGTAATTGTACTGCCTGTATGGATGCCTGTCCTGTAGGAGCGATAGTAAGACCCGGGATTTTAGAGGAAAGTAAGTGCCTGCAGTATAAGGCTTCGAGATATATGTCCTTTTCCGATGATGAAAAAACGGCCTGGGGTTCTAAACTGTACGGCTGCCAGGTATGTCAGGATGTTTGTCCCCATAACGAAAACCTGAAATACGATACTAAAACAAGCATGGGCGATATAGGTCCGAGCATTTCTCTTAAGAAGATACTGTCAATTAACCTTAAAGAAATAAAAAAGATGTTCAAAGATACACAGATGGGATTATCATGGGTTTCTGCACGGGCAATAGTACGGAATGCGGTTATTGCTTCGGGAAATAGAAAAGAACCGGCAATGCTTCCATATCTTGGAGAATATACCGGTTCGGATGATGGTGTGCTGAGAGAAAGTGCAAAATGGGCAATGGACAAAATCAGGGAATAGTAGGACCCTTAAGCACGGAGTTAAGAGAATGGAGAAGAAGTCTTGTGCTTCTCTGGCTGGCACAGACCTTTTCCATAATAGGATTCGGATTTGCTCTGCCCTTTGTGCCGTACTATGTACAGGAACTTGGGATAACCGATCCTGAAAAGCTTAGAATATGGTACGGAATTTTTCTTGCCCTTCCCGGAATGTCACTTGCCGTTGCAACTCCCGTATGGGGAATGTTTGCAGATAGAATAGGGCGGAAACCAATGACTCTTCGTGCCAGTCTCGGAGGTATTCTTGTTTTAACCGGCATGGGATTCGCAAGGAGTCCCGATACAATTCTTATAATGCGGGTGCTTCAGGGGCTGTTAACCGGGACAGTGATTGCCAACCTTACCCTGGTTGTTACACAAAGTCCCGAGGAGAAGATGGGATTTTCTATCGGCGTAATGAATTCCGCAGTTTTTGCAGGCAATACAATAGGACCTCTGTTGGGAGGTATATTTGCAGACCATTTCGGCTACCGCTACGGTTTTTTTGTTTCCGGATTTTTTCTTTTCCTGTCTTTCATAATTATTCTAATTTTCGTAAGGGAAGATTTTAACAGGAAAGATCCGGCTTTTCATCCTGTTAAGCTGATTGACAGCATAAAGACACTGTTCGGCAGAAGTGAGATAGTTATGGTGTTCAGTCTTATTTCTGTTTTTGCACTGACAAGTGTTCTCTTAAGGCCGGTTTATCCGCTGCTTCCGGTAAACAGCTCGCTTCCAATGCAGGTATCGTAAATTCCGCCCGAAGTTTTGCCACAGTGCTTGCGGCATTAATCGCCGGCATTATAATTGATAAAAAGAGAAAGGCCTCGTTCGGTGCTGTTGTGGCGTTAATGGCTTCTTTTGCTTTAATTCCTTTAATTTTTGTAAAAACTATTCTTCAACTTACCTTTTATGCTTTTTTTTCTTCTTTGCTGATGGGAGGTCTGAATCCTATTCTGAATACGTATCTTTCACGGCTGGTACCGAACGAAAAAAGAGGGGCCGCCTATGGTATAGCAGGCAGTGCGAAGTCTATGGGATGGGCCGTGGGTGGTATAAGCGGCGGTATTATTTCCGCCCGTTTCGGATTGCGTAATGTATTTATTTTCGGCGCCGTTTTGTTTGCCGTAATCGCTTTAATGTTTCTTAATATGGAAAAAAAGAAAATAACTGTCCATGATGAAAAATTATCTTCTGCGTCCGATATTAAAATAAGCGAAGAGAAGTAGAATGGGAAGCAGTGCGTATTCCATCAACCTGCCCAGGGCCGGAACACCGCGTATAAGCACAAGGTTATAGAGATCGGGAACATAAAACCGAAACAGGACAATCAGAAACCACAGAATACCGAGAAACCCTAAAAAGGGATTTCTGTTTCTGGCAAGTTTCCATATACCGAATCCGCCGCTTAGTATTGCAAGAACCAGATAGATCGTACCCCACTGCATATATTCCTCCGCTTTGTAATGTTTTCTTATGAGTTAATAACATATCTTGTTATCCGGGTCAATAAAGTAATTGTTTTTTAAAGGCAGTTATACGAAAAATAACCTTTTAAAAAAGTATTTTTAATTAGTATTCATTATGTAAATTTTCCTGATTATGAGTATAACTAGTTGTGGAGAGAGAACGAACCATGGAATTAAGGGCTGCAAATTTAAACGGATAGAAAGATAAAGGAGAGGGAACGGCAATTGTACAATATTCTGGCAGGCATAGACGATGCGGTAATTGCGGCTGATAGTTCCGAAATTATAACCTTTATGAATTATACGGCGGAACAATTAACGGGCTGGAAACAAGAAGATGCGCTGGAAAAGGATTTAAAAGAAGTTTTTAAATTAGCGGACAGACAGGAACAACATCTTGTTTCTGACAGGATCGAAAGAGTTATAAAAAAAGGAAAAACCGAAAAATTATCGAATAACCGGGTACTAATAACAAGAGACGGAAAAAAAGTGCCTATAGAGTTGAATACAACGGCTGTTAAAGATAAAACCGGGATCGATAAAGAAATTCCACAGGGTACGGTTCTTGTTTTCAGGGATATATCGGAATGTAATCGTATCCGGGAATCGGAGGATGAGCGATTACGCCTGACAGCAGCAGTGGAATCGGTTACAAGCAGCATTATAATTACAGATATCGATGGAAAGATTCAATATGTTAATCCGGCATTCGAGCGTATAACCGGTTATACCCGAAAAGAAATTATCGATAGAAATTCGAATATCTTAAACAGCGGTAAGCAGAGTAAAGCTTTTTACAGGAATATGTGGGACAGGCTGGTTAACGGAAAGATATGGGAGGGTCATTTAATTAACCGGAAAAAAGACGGAACATTTTACGAACTCGACGCTACAATCTCTCCTGTTAAAAGCGAATCGGGAAAAATTGTAAGTTATGTGAGTGTCCGGCACGATATCACAAAAGAAGTATTGCTGGAAAAACAGCTCCGCCAGGCTCAGAAAATGGAGGCCATAGGTACTCTTGCCGGAGGTATTGCCCACGACTTTAATAACATACTCGGGATTATTTTAGGCTACACGGAGATGGCTATATCTGATTATCCCGAAGAAAATGAAATACAGAACAGGCTAAAGGAAGTTTTTAAAGCTGCCTGCCGTGCAAAAAACCTTGTAAGGCAGATTCTGACCTTCAGCCGTCAGGAAGAACAGGAGCTTATACCAATTCGTGTGGGTCCCATTATAAAAGAAGGACTTAAGCTGCTCAGGGCATCGCTGCCGGCAACAATAGAAATTCGAAATAAAATCAATGTAAAAGCGGATACTGTGATGGCAGATCCTGTTCAGATTCATCAGGTTTTAATGAACCTCTGCATAAATGCAGCACAGGCAATGCATGGGAATAACGGTATACTGAAAGTAAATCTGACTAATATAAATATCGATGCTCCCGACCGGGATTATAATTCTAATCTTCATCCCGGACTTTACCTGAAACTTACAGTTAGTGATACGGGATATGGTATGGAGCAGTCGATTATGGATCATATTTTCGAACCTTATTTTACAACCAAGGACAGAGGTGAAGGAACCGGTTTGGGACTTTCCGTTGTTCACGGTATTATTAAGAGAATCGGAGGAGCAATTAATGTAAGCAGTAATATAGGAAAGGGAACAACCTTCGAAGTATTCTTTCCCAATGAACGGCAAAGAACATCGGATAATAATGAAATATCAACAAAAATATTCCCGGGTAATGAGAGAATACTGTTTGTAGATGATGAGAAAGCGCTTATAAAAATGGGGCAGAAAATGCTGCAGAAAATAGGATACAAAGTTACGGCCAGAACAAGCGGTACCGCAGCGATAGAATTATTCCGCAGGCAAAAGAATAAATTTGATCTTGTTATAACAGATCTTACAATGCCGGGCATAACGGGAATAGAACTGTCGAAAGAAATATTAAAAATCAGACCGAATATTCCAATAATTTTATGCAGCGGCTATGGAAAGATGTTATCGATCGAACAGTTGAAATCCATAGGAATTCGCAGGTTTATTATGAAACCTATGGCGATAAAGGATATAGCCGGGACAATAAGAAAGGTACTGGATAAATAATATGAGTAAAAATGTGTATCCTTATCACCCTGTACTAATCGTCGATGATGAAGATGGGATACTCGATATTTACACATACAGACTTAAATCCGGAGGAATAACCAATGTGATCTGCTCTAAGGACGGCAGGGAGGTAATGAGGATATTAGGCGAAAAAGAGACAGAGGTAATCTTACTCGATTTGACAATGCCTTTTTTGTCCGGAGAAAAATTACTGCCGGTAATCAGAAAGGAATATCCGGATATTCCCGTAATTATCGTTACGGGAACGGACGAAGTGTCGATTGCCGTGGAATGTATGCGAATGGGAGCATTCGATTATCTCGTTAAGCCTGTGGAAAACAGCAGGCTCGTTAGTTCCGTGCAGAGGGCACTGGAAATAAGGGGGTTAAAGCGGGAGAATAAGGTTCTAAGGGAACGGTTTTTATCCAATAAGTTAGAGCGGCCGCAGGTTTTTTCTGAAATAATAACCATAAGCAGCAAAATGAGGTCATTGTTTATATATATAGAATCGATATCAGGGACAAAATGGCCTGTACTTATTACAGGGGAAACAGGGGTCGGTAAAGAGAGTATAGCGGATGCAGTACATGCTCTAAGCGGAAGAAAAGGAGAATATGTAAAAATAAATGTGTCGGGACTCGATGATGACATGTTTTCGGATACTCTTTTCGGACACCGCAAAGGGGCTTTTACAGGGGCGGCGGAATCGCGTGACGGAATGGTGGAAAAAGCCTCTGCCGGAACGCTGTTTCTCGATGAGATAGGGGATTTAAGTGCGGGTTCTCAGATTAAATTGTTACGTCTTCTCGAAGCAGGAGAATATTTTACTTTAGGTTCGGATACGGTCAGGAAATCGGATGCGAGGATAGTGGTAGCAATAAACAGGGAATT
>QILZ01000393.1 GCA_003233545.1 Spirochaetales bacterium | reverse complement strand
TCCGGAAACTTACTTTCTATACCCGGTAATGAAACTATGTCGAGAACCTCTTTAACCTGTTTTTTAATCTCCTGTGAAGGTATTTCTCTTAACTTGAGTCCGTACGCAATGTTTTGCAGAATCGTCATGTTGGGCCAGAGCGCATAATTTTGAAATACAAACCCGATATTTCTCTCCCACGCAGGCAGATGAACAATATTCCTGTCCCCAAAACTTATGCTGCCGTTATCCGGGCTTTCGAAACCTGCAATCGTACGCAGGAGCGTAGTTTTACCGCATCCCGAGGGGCCAAGCAAAGTAAAGAATTCTCCTTTTTTTATGTAGAGATTTATATTCTGCAGAGCTTTTAATTCGCCGAAACTTTTTTCGATTCTTATTATACTGATGGAGGTGGTTCTGGTTGATTTAAATTGTTTCAATTCTTCTTTCCTTAAGCTTTCGGGTGTTAAGAGTTATAAAATAAAGGGGCAAATAGAGCATCAACATCAGAATTACAGTCATAGATGCCGCTATTCCGAAATCCGCACCGGCCTCGATTGTATTCTCGAATATTACGGCAGTCATGGGCTTCCAGGGCGGCCGGTAGAGCATTATAGTAGAACTTAGTTCTGTCATAATCTGAAGAAACGAAAGACTTACCCCCGAAATTATTCCTCCGAGCATCATCGGCAGAGTTACCGTCGAAAAACTCCTGAAAGGAGGAGCTCCGAGGCTTTTGGCGGCTTCTTCGAGGGCCGGGTGTATCTGGTAAAGGGAAGCTTCGGAGCTTTTTACCGAAAACGGCAGCTTTCTGATAAAATATGCAAGCACAAGAATCAGCCATGTTCCGGTAAGAAGAACCGGGGGCTGATTAAAGATCAGTATAAACCCAAGTCCAAGGACAGTTCCGGGAATGAGATATGGAACCATGACAAGAATACCAAGCAGGTTAGAGATTACAGGGTAACGTTTTCTTACGGTAATATAGGCGATTCCGATCCCGAAGATAAAATCGAGTAACGTAGCCGACAATCCGAGGAAAAAACTTACGAAAATTGCATTTAAATCGGATACAAAGAGTTTTGTATAGTTTCCTAATGTAAGGATGCCGGTTACGATACCGACATTCCATTTGAGAAAGGAAAGAATAAATACGGTTATGTGCGGCAGAAATGCAAAAAAAGCAACCATAATGGTAAATATATAGATTAACGTTTTCTTTTTCCCCGAAGGCTTAAGAACCGAAGGTTTGGATGTTTTAATCGATGCATAAGCTCTGCCTGATAAATAAATTCGCTGGCCTGTCAGGATTAGAGTCGAAACAAAAATCATCAATATACTTCCTGTGCTTGCGATCGAAGGATTCGAGCCGACCTCGCTCATGTACTCTTTATAAATAAGTACGGGAAGCACATTAAGATTTAACGAGATTATATACGGGGTTCCGAAATCGGAAAATGCAGCCATCATTGCAAGGTAAAGACCGGTAATTATTCCCGGTAATGCAAGCGGTATTTCAATTCTTAAAAGGGTTTTCCTTCTGTCCGCACCAAGGCTGATGGAAGATTCCCGAAAAGAACTATCGAGGGATGTAAAAGAATCATAGGATAACAAGAAAATAATCGGGAAAACCAGCCATATTATGACCCATATCACACCGTGAATTCCAACTATGGTCCAATGCAGTCCGAACATCCTTGTAATAATTCCGTAACTTCCCAGCAGCATTCTCCATGCATAAGCACCAAGAAACGGGGGAGAAACCGAAGCCATTGTAAATAACACAAGAATCGTATTGGTACCGGGTATGGAATACCGCGAGAGAAGGTACGCAAGGGTTACTCCTATTATGGCTGCAAAAAATGTGGAAATGACGGTTACTATCAAACTATTTAAGATTGCCTTTACATACCGGCTGCGTGTTAAGAATACAAGATAATTGGCCAGGGTGTAGTGTTTTTGTCTGTCGATAAAAGATAGAAAGGCATTACGTGAGTAGTTTAAGCGAATGGAATTATTCGAGATTTTTGTAATCGACAGCGGAATTACTTTTTTCTGTGTGGAAAACAAAGAAGAAAAAACCTTTTGCCGAATATTAAACAGGCTGTCGCGCACTCTAACTATTACAGTTCCATCGGAACCTGCAGAGGCTTTAAGAGACTTATCTCCGCCCGCAGACAAGAGGACAGATCCGGATTTCTCTCTCCTTATGCTGAAATAGGATATCCCGTTACGGAATATGTAATACACATTCGGACCCTTAGTTTCGATATCGTACCCTTTTACGGTCTCTTTAATAAGGCTGATAGTTCCGGATTTACTGTCTGCTTTAAAATCGAAAGTCCCGCCCTGCTGCTGTACGGACGTACGCGCAATCCAGATTTGAGGAACAATGATAAGCCCAATCAGAATCGCCAGCGTAACTGCTGTAAAGATTCTCCATGGATCCTTTATATTAACTAACAATCTTATCCTCTTTCAGGTTCTTTTCGATTAATTTATTTCCCGGTACAGGTTTCCGGTACAGGTTTTTATCCTATACCGGAAATGAAGTATTATTCTTATTTTTTTAAGATTTTATTTGCCGAGTTCTTTAAGAATCTTGTTAAATTTGGCAGTTACAACAGTCCTGGGTTCGGATTCGGGGTAAAGCTTAAGGTCGCCTAATGCCGGAAGTCCCTGGGGCGGCGATACATCTTTTCTGGCAGACCGCCGTTTTATTGTATTACGTGCTATTTCCGCAACAGGTTTGCTGCCGAGAAAATCAATAAAAGTCTTTCCGAGTTTGGAATGCGGAGCTCCCTTAACAAGGCCATAGGCATCGATTTGGACGGTGACAACATCCGAGGCATAAATCATCTTAACCGGCTGCCCTGCCTGTTCCCATTTAATACCAAGATCTTCATTAATAAAACCGACAGGCACCTCTCCGTCCAGGACAGCTTTAAACATAGCATCGGAGCCGGGTGTTATTGTAGAATTCTTAACGAGCTCTTTTACAAAACCCCATCCGTAAGCATTTGAAATTCCTGATACAATCGTAAATCCCGTTCCTGATTTGTTCGGGTCGGCAAGTGCGATTGTGCCTCTCTTTTTCCAGACTGCATCGGTAAGTTCTTTGATGGTTTTAGGATATTCCGCCGGTTTAAGACGCCTTGTGTTTACAAGAATAGGCTGACAAAGAATAGAAAAGGGATGCCATTTATTATTGGGATCCTGTTTGATCATATCTTTGTCATTAGCCGCTTTATACGGCGCAAAAAGATCGGCAGCACTTTCGAAAAGAATAGTGGAACCGCCCCACATGACATCCGCTGCAGGATTATTTTTTTCGGCACGAAGCCTGGAAAGAAGTTCTCCTGTTCCGGCTTTGATAAGTTCGACCTTAATATCGGGGTATTTCTTATTATACAAAGAAACAATAGGCCCTGTTATTTCGGCGCCGTTCGGAGAGTAAACGGTAAGGGAACCGCTTAGCTTTTCTGACTGTCCCGCGGCAAATAAACCGGTTAGAGACATAGTACAGATAAGCACAAAGGATAGAAAAATCTTTTTCATACAATCACTCCTTTTGATTATGGTATTATCCATAATAAATCATGGATATACTCATATTACAATGTTAACAGTTCTTTTGTCAATTATATTTTTCATAAAATAATTCTTTTTATACCTTTAAAACACATTGTTTAATGTTCCTGTCGAATATATCGATTTATTACTGACTTTTAAAGGGCTATAAAAGGACTTACTTTTTTAAATAACGTATTGCTACATTTCCGAATAAGGATTATTTTGAACATATCAGTATTTTTATCATTAAAGAAGAGGAAATCATTGCCGGATATAAAATATAGACATCTAAAAGAAATTATAAAGGCGAAAATTTCAGAAGGTCTCTGGCTTCCGGGAAGCCGCATTCTGCCCGAAAGGAAAATTGCCGAAGAATTTAAAGTCAGCCGCGTAACGGTAAAAAAGGCTATTTCCGATTTAATAACCGAGGGATTATTAGAGCGCCTTTCTGGAAAACGGGGAGCTTTTGTAAGGGAATATGAACATGTATTGGAAAACAGGCGTCTCATCGGAGTTGCAGTCGATGATGCAAGTGATTTTTTCGGCGCAACATTGCTCCGCGGAATCGAAGATTACCTGTGGGGACGCAAATTCCTTACGGTAATCTGCAATGCCGACCGCAATTTCGAAAAAGTAGAGAAATATTTCGAGTCTTTGTTTGTGAATAACATAAGCGGCGTTATTTTTTCTCCTGTCATCGACAAGGGATATGTTAAGAATAATATGAAAATTATTAAATTTCTCGAACAGAAAAAACTGCCCTTTGTATTAATCGACCGCTACATCCCGGGGGTAATGACAAACCAGGTAGTAAGCAACCACCGTGAAAGCTCCAAGAATATTATAAAACACTTTTTTGACATGGGGTATAAACGAATCCTTGTTGTTAAAGGACTTAAATGCAGCAGTATGGACGACCGCCTTCAGGGTTACCTGGATGCTCACAGAGAGGCAAATATCCCGGTCGATGAAAATCTCATTATCCGTGTAAACGACAACCTTATCTATAAAATGAAATATCCGCAGGAAATGACCAAAATGAAGGATCAGATTAAAAAAGCCGGGGACTTTAATGTTTTTTATGCACTGAACGGGAGAATTCTCAATGCCGGCATATCGATTCTTAAATCGCTTAATGTGCAAATCGGCAGGGACGTACAGCTTGCCGTACATGATTTTATTTCGCACCCTGTTCCTCCGTATACGGATAACATACCGCATATCGTGCAGCCGACATATCAAATGGGCTTAAAAGCAGCATGGGTTCTTTTAGAATCCATGAAAATGCCGGAAAACGGAACAGTACAGGTTACCCTTCGGTCTAAACTTATTATCTAGATTTTTTCAATTGGTCTATAGTTGGAATTCACAGCGTAATGCGGAAATCAATTAATTCACAAGTCTTTTTATTCCTCCCGGTAAATAGCTTTCTAAAAAGTCTTTTGTTACTTCTTTGCGGGATAAAATAGTGTTAAGTCAGATAAAATTACAGCGATTCCTGAACTTATAAATCTTATCGCAATCAATAACTACGGACTTACGTTCCAGACATATTTTAAGAATCCTTATCTTATTCTTACTTAGTGTCGGCTTTTATTATATATATTCTTCATTAGTTGTATTTCCTTACTATCAAATTGGCCCTTTTTTTGCTTGACTCCGTTTTCGGTTTTTGCTACCATTAGAAACCTTAAAAAGAAGACTATTATGTACAGGCCGGAAGATGTAAAAAGTATAAGATTTAATGTATAATTATTCTGGTTTCAATTTTAAACAATTTATAGGAGGTTTTATGAAAAAGGTAGGGAAAAGTGTATTAATTTTAATGGTATTGGTTTTTTCGTTTTCTTCAGTTGCTCTGTTTGCTGGAGGAAAGAAGGAAAAAACCTTGAAAGGCCCAATAACAGTTGGCTCAAAAGAATTTACAGAAGAGTTATTGTTAGGGAAAATAACAATTCTTTCGTTAAAGGATGCCGGTTTTAGTGTTGTTGATAAAACGGGACTGGGTGGTACTAAGATATCCAGGGAAGCGCTCTTAAAAAATGAAATTGATATGTATTGGGAATATACGGGCACTGCTCTTTTAACGTTTTTAGGGCATGAGAAGGCTATTACAGATCCTGAAGTTTGTTATAAAACTGTGAAAAAAGAAGATGCAAAAAATGGTATTGTCTGGCTGCAAATGGCGCCTTTAAACGATACCTACACTCTAATGATGACTCAAAAAGAAGGTAAAGAGAAAGGAATCAAGACAATATCGGATTTAGCTTCTTATGTTAATTCTCATCCTAATGAGCTGAAGCTTGGCACAGATCATGAGTTTTATGCACGGCCTGACGGAATAAAAGGCTTACAAAAGGTATATGGTTTTGAATTTCCCGAAAGTAAGGTTATAACCCTCGATTGGGGGCTTGTATACAAAGCACTAAAAGACGGGCAGGTAGATGTTGCTATGGGCTTTGCAACAGATGGACGAGTTGGTGCATATAACCTTTTTAATCTGGTCGATGATAAGAAATTCTTTCCGGTATATAATCCCGCACCAAATGTAAGAAAGGAAATTATGGATAAATATCCGGAAATATCAAAGATATTGGGAAAAATTGCATCCAAACTCGATAATTCTACTATGATTTCTCTTAATAAAAAAGTCGATGTCGATGAACAACCGGTTGAAAAGGTGGCGATGGACTGGCTTAAAACTGAGGGATTAATTAAATAAGAGGTCGATATTATAGAGGATCGGATGATTAGCAGAGGTGTAAAAGGGGGGCAGTATAAACCTCTTGGTGATGAACAAGTCCTTAAAATACATAATGCTTCGATTCGAATTCTCGAAAAAACGGGCTTTCTTGTTGAGGAAAAAGAAGCATTAGAACTGTTTAAAGATGCCGGTGCAAGAGTTGCTGACAGCCGTGTATGGCTCTCAGCAACTTTTATTGAAGATATGATTGATAGTGCCCCGAAAGCTATATTATTGGCGGGAAGAGAAGAGAAAAATGATATCTTTTTGGAAAATGAGCATGTTTATATAGGATCGGGCGGGGCCGCATTAAAAGTAATAGATATTGAATCAGGAAAGTTAAGAAAGGCCGGATTAAAAGATGTAGCTATGCTGGCAAAGTTGGTGGATGGCCTGGATAATATTCATTTTTATCTTGTTCCCGTATACCCGGACGGGTTAAATAAGGATAATGTAGATGTTAACACCTATTATAATGCCATTAAAAATACTACAAAGCATGTGCAGTCCGGTATATATAGTGTAAAAGGTATACGGGATGTTATATTGATGGCCGGGTATATTGCCGGTGGAGAAGCTGCTCTCAAAAGACGTCCTATCGTGTCTTTTATTACAAGCTGGATGATAAGTCCGCTGAAATTTGATCCAACGGTTACACGTTTGTTAATCGAAGCAGCAAGAGCGGGAATGCCGGTTGTTCTTTCCTCTGCTCCGATGGCAGGTGTTACGGCGCCTGTGACTCTGGCTGGTATGCTTGTGCAGATAAACGCTGAACAGCTTGCAGGAATATGCTTAACGCAAATTGTATCCAGGGGAACACCGGTTATACCCGGGCCTATTCCGGCTATAGCCGATATGAGATCAGGTTCGTATTTAACAGGCACACCAGAGTTTGGGCTTGCAAATGCTGCTATTGCGCAAATTATGCATTATTACAATCTGCCCATCTATAATTCTGCCGGGTTAACGGATAGTAAAATCCCTGATATTCAAGCCGGATTTGAAAAAGGAATTAGTCTTGTCATCGATGCTCTGGCGGGTGCAAATTATATACATCATGCTGCTGGTCTGGTTGAAAATATGAGTACAATCATTCCGGAGCAGTTTGTAATTGATAATGAGATGATTGGGATGACTCTTAGAATATTACGGGGGATTGAGGTAAACGATGATACCATTGCGGTTGATGTAATTAATAAGGTAGGACCAGGAGGCAATTATTTAGCCGAAGAGCATACATTAAAATATATGAGAAGCGAATTCTTCTATCCTTCAAAAGTTATCGATAGAGAATTGAGAGAGAAATGGGAGAAAAATAGTAACACGGATATACGATGCAGAGCCCGCCAAATTACAATGGAAATATTAGAAAATCATAAACCCGAACCTCTGGGTAAAAAAATTGATCAACAGATTAGAAAGGAGTTTAATCCGATTGTAGTTTAATAAAATAAAGATTTAACTTTATTTTTTTAGCTAATGAAGGATAAATAAATTATGGAACACATAAAAAATAACTTTCCGTTTTTAGAAGTTTTGTCGGAAGAACAGATATTGGAAATACATAATGCCACATTGGAAATAATGAGCAAAATCGGTATGGTGATAAAGGACGATGATGGTATAAAACTTTTAAAAGAAGCAGGGGCGATAGTTGAAGGAGAGAATGTAAAAATCCCTGAATACCTGCTTAGAAAATCTTTATCAACTGCACCATCAAGAATATCAATGTATGATCGCTCGGGGAACTTTTCAATGAGCCTCGAGCAGGGTAAAACTAATTTTGGTACCGGATCGGATACAATTTTTATCTTAGATATTGATTCACATGAAAGAAGAAAATCTGTTGTTGAAGATGTGGGGAATATCGCCAGACTTGTTGATGCATTACCAAATTTAAATTTTGTAATGTCAATGGGTACTCCATCTGATGTGAATCCGAAGGATTCTTATCTGTTCGGATTCATTGAGATGGCAAAAAATAATACAAAACCCATGGTTATTACCGCGAATAATATAGAAGATATTGAATCAATATATAACATTGCTTGTTCTATAGCGGGCGGAAAAGAAAAATTCAGGCAAAAACCATTTCTAATACTTTATACTGAACCTATATCTCCCAGATTGTTTAATTCTGAATCAGTACAGAAACTGTTATTTTGTTCTGAAAAAGGGATACCGATCGCTTTTCCTCCATCACCTAACACAGGGGGAGGTGGTCCAATATCTGTAGCCGGGGCAATGGCCCTGGGAAATGCAGAATGTCTCACCGGACTGGTGATGGCACAGTTAAAAAATCCTGGTTCTCCTTTTATCTTCGGTCCGAATGTTGCCGCCCTTGATATGAAGACCGCGGTCGTAAGCTATGGAGCACCGGAATGGGTTTTGGCTTCTGCCGGTACTGTAGCAATGGCCCGTTTTTACAACCTTCCGGCTTGGGGAACATCCGGAGCAACAGATTCGAAAGTAGTTGATGCGCAGGCGGGGATGGAAGCGATGTTATCCGTCTATAATTCATTATTAACCAGAAGTCAACTTGTGCATGATAATGGTTATATAGAATCAGGACTGACCTCATCGGTGGAAATGATTCTTCTTGTAGATGAAGCTATCTCCATTTCAAAATATATAGTAAATGGTATACCGGTAAGTAAAAAAACACTGGCACTTGATGCTATAAGGAGAGCAAAACCCGGCAGCGGATTTTTAGATGATGATCATACGTTGACTAACTGGAAAGAGATGCAATATATATCAAAAAGGCAGGATCGAAATGTTTATGATAACTGGTTAAGATTAGGGAAAAAAGATATGTTCCAACGTTTAAATGAAGAGGCAAAAGAAATTATAGGCAGGCATAAAGTTCCGATATTACCCGAAGCAGCAGAGAAAACTATTGAAGATATTTTGAATTCGAGAAAATAATTTTAAATAAGGTAGATCAAAATTGAGATTAATCAATTTCATGGTTCAAAGAATAAATATATTGCTGCAGTTGACTGCTGCTCATGCATACCTTGTTATTTTTTCTATGGTTTTTGCTATAGCAATAGCAGTTGTATCAGGAATTTTAATAACTCTTCCTTCATGGCCAAAGAATATCTTATTGCGGAATATCCTTTTTATAATTTCATTGTTTGCCGGAATATTAATCGCATTTATTTTTTACAAAAAGCAGCCTATTTCTAATAAAATAATCGTGTTTATGCTGTACGGATTTTTTATTGGTCTTGTTTTCTACCGTAAAGTTTTAAGGAATGTAATTTTATATATAGACAGTATAATAATGACCATTCCCAGTATAGCTTTGTTTGGTCTATTTATTCCAATTTTAGGTATCGGTTTTTTCAATGCTGTTGTTGCCCTGGTATTATATGCCCAACTTCCAATTATAAGAAATACGTATGCGGGTATAACAAGTATTGATCCTGCTGTTACAGATTCGGCAAGGGGTATGGGTATGAGTAATCTTCAAATTATTTTAAAAGTTAATCTGCCTATTGCCTTACCGGTAATTATGGCCGGTATAAGGACATCAACTGTAATGATAGCAGGTATAGCGGCTATTGCTTCATATATCGGTGCAAAAAGCCTCGGGGAATTTATATTCAGAGGAATCTCAAGAGGCAGCCAAAACATGATATTAACCGGAGCTATATGGATTGGCATTTTTGCTATAATAACTGATTTTTTCCTTGGACGAGTCGAAAAATGGTTTACTCCGAAAGGTTTACGTGTAGATTAGTTATAATAATTGCTGGGGTGGAATTATGATAAAGTTGGAAAAATTGGTAAAGATATATAAAGGAAACAGAAATCCGGCTGTAGATAATTTAAGTGTCGAAATTCCAAAGGGTAAGATTTGCATATTGATAGGTCCTTCGGGCTGTGGGAAAACTACATTATTAAGAATGATAAATGGGTTAATATCACCAACAGGCGGAAAGATATTTATTAATGATGACGATATTACAAAGGTCGATCAGGTCGAACTTAGAAGAAAGATGGGTTATGTAATTCAGGGAACAGGATTATTTCCTCACTGGACAATAGCTGAAAATATTTCTGTGGTTCCTAAGCTGCTAAAATGGCCCAAGGATAAGATAGAAAATGTAGTCAATAATATGCTGATATTGATTGGCCTTGATCCGGATGAATATAAGAATAGATATCCAAAAGCGTTGTCCGGAGGTCAGGTTCAACGTGTTGGCGTTGCCAGAGCGCTTGCTGCCGATCCTCCAATAATGCTCATGGATGAACCCTTTGGAGCTGCGGATCCAATAACGAGGAGTAAATTACAAAACGAATTTTTATATATTCAGGAAAAGATCCACAAAACAATAGTTTTCGTGACACATGATATTGATGAAGCAATAAAGATGGGCGATTTAATTGCCATATTGAAAGATGGAAAATTGATCCAATATGGTACACCTGATAATATTTTGTCACATCCTGAAAACGAGTTTGTTTCGGAATTTGTGGGATCAGATAGAACGCTTAAACGATTGGGTCTAATAAAAGTAAGGGATGTTATGACAAGAGATGTAAAAATTGTTAAAAGTTCCGATCCCATTAATAAAGTTAAGGAGATGATAAAGAGAGTCAATAATAATTTTTTATATGTAATTAATGAGAAAATGGAGCCGAGAGGCTACGTACTCGAAGAAGATTTAGAAAAAGGAAAAAGTCTTAAAGAAATAATAAGGACTATGGCGAGTCCTGTTAATCCTGAGGATACACTAAAAACCGCACTTTCGAACATGATGGCATTGGGTGTTGGAACCATTTGTGTGGTGAACAATAAGAATGAATTCATAGGAGAAGTGACATTAAATGTACTTACGAGACTAATATCAAATTCGGATCAAGAATAATCTATCGGATACTAAGAAATGAATAAAATCGCCGGCAAGAAGCAATTAATGAAAGTTTTGTTGATACCAATACTGATCATTGGAGTTGGTATAATTGTATCTATATATTATGTAAAAAACCCGGGCGGACAGATGGCCGCGAATATAATTTCTTATAGTAATATAAAAAGGAGACTAATAGAACATCTCGAATTGGTATTTGTAGCAACATTTCTTGCAATAGCTACGGCAATTCCCCTTGGTATACTGATTACAAGACAGAGATTTAAAAAAATAGCTCCTATAATTATCACTGTTGTTAATTTTGGACAGACACTTCCCAGCCTCGCTGTAATTGGGCTCATGATGGGTTTATTGGGACTGGGTTTTAAAACAGCAATCTTTGCTTTATGGGTGTATTCGCTTTTACCCATTTTAAGGAACACCTATACGGGAATAAGAAAAGTAGATCCGGGTATTATTGACACAGCCTACGGAATGGGGATGAAAAAGATGCAAATTTTATGGAAAGTAGAACTTCCTCTTGCTCTTTATATTATCTTTGCCGGAATAAGAACGGCAACTGTAGTAAATGTAGGCACTGCTGCTCTCGCAACATTTATTGGAGCAGGTGGTCTGGGAGATTTTATAGTTATTGGTATTTCTCTTATGAGAAATACGATTTTATTAACGGGTGCAATTTTAACGGCTTTACTTGCGGTATTTCTTGATAATATACTGGGAAATATAGAGAATAGTATAATTGTTTAACTCTTTCTCCGCAGTAATCCTTAAGGAAATCCTGATGCTACCTATTAATCCACATTATGTTCGGAAAGATTTTACCTTCATGCCGTATAAGAACACATCCATACTGTTGGAATCGGTGAATATCGAGCAAAGTAAACTATTGGATTTCGAAGATTTAAACAAAATAATCGGATGTTCTATAAGTAC
>QILZ01000158.1 GCA_003233545.1 Spirochaetales bacterium | reverse complement strand
ATTTAAGCAGCGGAAATAAGAAAAAGAATAAGATTATTTATTTAGCGAGGGCAACAGAGAAGTGGAACAGAGAATATATTAAGATAATAGATGAAAAAAATATAACACGGCTTAAAGAAGAAAATGCATCCCCGGTTGTTGAGGAAATTTTTAAGGAAAGCAGATTTGTTTCTCTTTTTCTCGATGATATATCCTTTTTTAATACCAATCTTGCTGATATGTATAATTTATCAAAAAAGATGTTTCTTATCTTTGTCTTTGCAGTTGTATTTTTCTTTTCTACATGCGGAGTTTTTATGCGGATAACGAGGTGGCCCCTTTTTAACATTTTTTTATCCTTTGCTATTGTACGCGGATTTTTTACCTTTTACAGATGGATACAGTTAAAAGTTGTCCGCGAAGCTGTTTTATTCTTTAATATAACTCATATTAATTTCCTTCTGCCCTCGCTGATAATAGGCGGTATCGCTTTGCTTCTGTTCCTTTTGGACATATTGTTTGTCCCCTATAACTACTGGGAAAGAGAGGCTGCGGAATGAATAACACTCCTCTCCGGAAGGTAATTAAACTGCTTGCAATTTTTTACCTGTTAAGTTTTTTTTTCCTGTTTCTATTTTCTATTTATTCCTATACCGAAACGAAACTAATAGGTGCTTTTATGTGGCCTTACATATGGTACCATAGCCTGAAACTCTTTATCCGTTATATGCTCCCTGTAACGGTGTCTTCCGTACTGATTACCTATTCCCTGCTTTTTAAAATCGGGGATACCTATACAAAACCGGGCATCGTTAAACCATTTAACCAGATGATTGCCGCTCCTCTTGTTTTGTTTGTGGTCCTAACTACCCTGTATGTGGTTTTGCTCGAAGGAGTACAGCCTAAAATTATTGATAAACTGGAATCGGAGAAGTACTTAAGCAGTCTGGCCCGTGAATACGGAAGGCGATGGGAAGGCGCGTTAAAGGGTAAGAATTATGAGAAAGCTTTAAAATATCTGAATCTTTATCTTGCAATTGATAAATCGAACAAGGAGGTGATGGATAAACTCTCTGATATAAAACTGCGTACACTTGGACAGGGAGATGAGGAAAAAACGGAAATTGTTAAAATGACTAAAAGCGGAAAGGTATCCGAACCCGGTTCGACAACAAAGGTGGATGAGTATATAAAAAAAGCCGGAGAGTATTTTAAAAACGAGGATTATTATTCTGCAAATTATTATGCGACACTTGCATATCGTATAGATCCGGAACGGCGTGATGCGCGTCGAATTGCCAGTCTGGCATGGGAAAAGATAGCTTCTTTTACCGTTTCCGAGCAGGAGAAAGAGAAATCTTCTTTTTTCGGGATGAAAAAAGAAGGGTACAGTTCCCTTATGGGAAAAGAGTATATTAAGGCGTACTATATTTTTAAGTCACTTCAGAAAGAAAAACCGGATGATCCCGACGTAGTGTTTTACCTTAAGAAGGCAAGAGAAAAGATATCAAAGATATCTTTTTTTATAGATGAAGCGGAGAAAGTTTTGACCCTTCCGGGACAACATAATCTTTTTTTTGTAAACAGCAGCAAAAACGGAGAAAAAGAATTTATTTTTATAGGCAGTATGATCAGGGCGGAGAATGGTATTTATTTTACGGATATCGAATCGATTAAACTTAAGAAAAATAACGGGATTATCTATCATTTTAGAGCTCCCTATGGAAAATACATTACCGGTACAATAGTGATGAATTGTATAGACCGTGAAAATCCCCGCATCAGAAAGGAAGCCGTATATATATCAGGCAGCAGACTTAGTGGAGAAAAAAATATAATACGCTTAAATCCGTCTCCGGCAGAGCTTTCGAAACTTCGTATCGGCTATGGTGTGCTTCGAAATATGAGTATTGCAGAACTATGGGTATTCAGAAGAGATTTTACAGCCTATGGGTTTGTCCCGCAGTATATAGAAATTAATATACTTTTAAAATTGCTGCGGTCATTTTCTTTCTTGATACTTTCTCTTTTTGCAATTGTAATCGGATGGATTTTCCGCATCAGATATGCGGATCATCCGTCGATATTTACGTTTATTGTAATTCCTCTTTTCCCGGTAGTTGTTTTTTTCTTTATCGAACTGTATCAATTTGCAAATAGAATTGTTCTCGGGTATACTCTCATGACTTTTGGTTTTACCTTTTCACTTATCTTTCTCATTGTTCTGGAAACTTTCCTGCTTATACTGACAATGATTTTTCTTTCCGGTCAGATAACCGAATAATAAGGATTCATATGGACGGAAAGTCCGGTTATTTTTAAAAAAATGTGAACCTGATAATATGTTTATACGACTAATTGATTGGAAGAGGAGTACAAGATGAAGAAAATCGCAATATCGATGATTATCCTGATTGCTGTTGCAGGTATGGCTTTTTCGCAGGATATGGGCAGGAATACATTTCTGCAGGAAGAGTATAATTCTAAAATGCTTAAGAAACTCGGTTTTACTGATCATGAAATTAAGGGTCTTGTAAGAATACAGCAGGAGGGCCAGCAGGTAATACTTAATGCAAAGGCTGAAATGGATATATATAAAGCGGAGCTTAAAAAACTGCTTCTGTCGCCCGATGTGAATATGAAGGATGTAGAAAAACTGTTAAGGAAATCGATGGAATGGGAGTTAAAAATACGGGTTGTTCAGATAAAACGGCAGGTTGATTCGCGCAAGCTTATCGGTGAGCGAAAATGGGTGCAGTTAGTGAAGTATTTACAGAGACAGGCGGCTTATAAAAGAGTATCCGCAGTGAAAAACCTGCAGCGCAGATCAATTCAAAAAAAGAGGAATAACAGGCAGGGGAAAAACCAGGTGAGGGAAGAGAGAGTAAAGAGATTATTGAAGGAACTGGAACAATTACTGAGCCAACCGCAACAATAGACGATGCTGTACTTATAGAAAGATTCCTTTTCGGGCATGATGTAAATGCTTTTAAGAAACTGCTGATAAGGCATGAAAAGAGTCTGGAAAAGCTCCTGTACATTATTTTTCGAGGCAATAGGGAAGATATGGAAGATACAAAGCAGGAAATTCTTATTGAACTCTACCTGAAATTAAAAAATTTCCGTTTTGAATCGAGTTTTAAAACTTATCTTTACAGATTGGCCAGGAACAGGGCTATAGATACGATACGAAAAAAAGCGCGGGAGAGAAAGAAAATATCGGCTTTCGGGAAAACAATACCCGATGAATATATAGATCCGGAGGAAGAAATAATAAGAAACGAAGAACGTAGAAGTATTCTCGATGCGGTATTTGTGCTTAAAGAGAGCGACAGGGTATTGCTTTTAATGAAGGATGCTGAGGGATTTTCGATACGCAGTATTTCGGAAAGTATGGGAATTCCGGAAGGAACGGTGAAGTCCCGGCTTCATCGTGCAAGGGCAAGAGTTGTAACTATGCTGCGGTATAAGGGAGGAGCAGTATGAGAAAGAAAAATGCGGAAAAAGTATGTGTAAGGGTTCAGAGAAAAATATCGAAAAGTCCGGATAGGGATACCACAATAGGTGATGAGATTAAAACTCATATACAGGGGTGTAAAGAATGCAGCGATTTTTATTACACGATGAATCTATACAGGAAAGAATTCGTCAAAGAGCTGGATAGGGAATTACCGGGTAAAAATTTTATAGATAGAGATGATATCGATAAGGCAATTGCACTGTCGGATAATGTACAGGTGAATAAACATAGAAGATTATGGGCCGGGGGTATCGCAGCGGCGGCAATATTGAGTATCGGGGTTACTACAGGTATTAAGGTTCATAACACAATAGAGCGAAACAGGGTTATAGCGGAAAATACATCCGCTTTTGTCGAATCTCTGTATGATCAGCCCCTTTTTAAAGGAGTCGAGTTTAGTTCGGCTGAAAGTACGGAGAGTTTTTCCGACTGGCTGCTTAAGATAGGTGAGGGGAAGAATTATTTTTAAAAGCGGTTTTTTCCATACTTTTTTGACTTGACAGTTTTTTCTGGAAAGTATATCTTTTAGAAAAAATGAAAACGTTTGCAATACATTTATGGAGGTAGAACATGGGAGAAAAAATGAAAGCAGTGGTTCTTAGTGCGGACTGGGATCCGAAACAGACTTACAAACCGACGCCGAAGGATATCCCCGGTAAATTAACATATCTGGGAAGCCAGGTCTGGAGAAATCCTGAACTTAGTATAGAGGACAGGCCTAAACCCGAAATAGGGCCGACCGATATTCTTATAAAGGTAAAGACCTGCGGAATCTGCGGAAGCGATGTTCATATGGCTCAGAAGGATGACCGGGGATATATATGGTATCCGGGGTTAACGGCGTTTCCGGCGACTCTCGGCCATGAATTTTCCGGTGAAGTTGTCGAAGCGGGCAATCTCGCTGTGAATAAAAGGACAGGAAAACGCTATGAGATGGGCGAACCTGTCTGCGTGGAAGAAATGCTGTGGTGCGGAACATGCAAACCGTGTGTGGACGGCTATCCGAATCATTGTGAAAATTTGCAGGAAATTGGTTTTTCAGTGGAAGGAGCATTTACTCAGTACATTAAGGTCGATGCAAAGTATGCATGGAGTCTCGATGCGCTTAGCAGGCTGTATCCCGGGGATAAGCTCTTCGAGGCGGGTTCCCTGGTCGAACCTACTTCTGTTGCATATAATGCGGTAATAGAAAGAGGCGGAGGTATAAGACCCGGTGATAATGTTGTAGTTCTCGGAGGCGGGCCTGTAGGGCTGGCCGCTGTCGCAATACTTAAAAAAGCAGGTGCGGCAAATGTTATTCTGTCGGAGCCCGAAGAATCCAGAAGAAAATTAGGAGATCTGATGGGCGCGGATCATATTATAAATCCGGTGAAAGCGGATTTTGCAGAAGCGGTGCTCGATATAACAAAGGGCATGGGCGCAAAGCTGTACCTTGAAGCAACCGGAATCCCTGATAAGGTATTTCCGGGTATAGAACAGGCAATATGGAACGGACGCGAACTTAATTCCACCGTAGTAATCGTGGCACGGGCCGATAAGAAAATCCCTGTAACCGGAGAGGTTTTCCAGGTAAGACGTGCAAATATTACAGGCGCACAGGGTCATTCGGGGCATGGGACGTTTCCCCGTGTTATTGCGGCAATGGCATCCGGTATGGATATGACAAAACTTATTACGAAGCGTGTAAGTCTGGAAGAAATACCCGAAAATATTATTGGACTCCAGACAGACAGAACAAATTGTAAAATTACATGTAAGTTTTAACCTGCTGCCGGAAAGAATTCAAATATTTCGGTTGTATAAAATATCGGGTTATCAGATAATAAATTACAGGAAGTGTCTTTTATAAGGGATGCTTCCTGTATGTTTTTTTATCCGGATGTATTGTATAACTTTAAGATCCGGCGGGAAGACCGCCTGTAAATTGATAACTAAGGGATAAAATGATGAAAAAGGTATTTGTAGCTTCCATTTCTAAAACGAATTTCGATGCAATTTCTTATTCCGAAGATACTGCGAAGGTTTTTGAATTTATTAAAAACCTAGGTTATGATGCAATAGAACTCGGCATCCGAAATCCTTCGGATGTCGATGCTTCGGAATTAATAAGCTTAAGCCGGCGGTTTAACCTTCCGGTAGCAGCCCTGGCAACAGGGCAGGCTTATGTGGATGAGGGGATCAGCCTGACGGAACCGGATCCGGGTATTCAGCAGAAGGCTGTAGAGAGAATCAAGGCTCATATAGACCTGGGAGAAAAACTCGGTGCACCTGTTATTATCGGATTGATACGGGGTAATCCTGAAAAATCCGAAGCAAAAGATGCGTTATCGATCTTAACAAAAAATATGTCTGTCTGCCTGGATTATGCCGAAGAGCATTCTACGCTGATTTTGCTGGAACCTGTTAACAGGTACGAATCCTCTTTAATTAATACTCTTGCAGAAGGAGTGGATTTTGTCCGGCGTTTTAACAGCAGCAGTATCAAGGTGTTAATGGATACTTTCCACATGAATATCGAAGAAGCGGATATGGCCGGGTCCGTGGAAGATGCGTTCCGGTTTATCGGGCATGTTCATGCAGCGGATTCCAACAGACTTGCTCCCGGCAAGGGACATATAGATTTTGATTCCATTTTCAGCAGGCTCTTCTCTCTTGGCTATAACGGATATATAAGTGCGGAAATATTACCAAAACCGGATTTCTACAGAGCTGCCGAATTGAGTATTAAATTTTTCAATTCAAAGGAACAGATGCTGAAGTAGTATGGTAACCATTAAGGATATTGCCAGAAAACTCAACCTTTCCTATTCCACTGTTTCCAGGGCATTAAACTCCTCTTCTCTTGTTAACGATAAAACGATGCGGGTAATAAAAGAAGAGGCCGAACGAATGGGCTACATGCCCAATGCCCTTGCAAGAGGGCTGGTGCTCCGGAAAAGCGGTATTATCGGAATGATAATCCCAGATATAACCAATCCCTTTTTCCCTGCTCTGGCAAGGGGTGCGGAAGATGCCGCACTTACCAGAGGATATAATCTGCTGGTATGTAATTCCGACTGGAATATTGCACTCGAAACACGCCATGTAAAGCTTATTGAAGAGAAAAAAGTGGACGGCCTTATTCTTGCATCGATCAATCTGCAGAATAAATATTTAGAGAGGGTCATAGAAAGGGAATATCCCCTTGTTTTTGTAAGCCGGCTGTATCCGGGAGTTAATGTCAGTTTTGTTGGTGTGGACACGGAATACGGAGGATATTTAGCAGGCAGGCATCTTGCCGGACTGGGTCACAGAAACGTAGCATTCGTAGGGGGAAGCTTTAATGTGCACTCTGTGCAGGGCCGCTATAAAGGTTTCATAAAAGCACTGGCCGAATACGGTATAGAGTTTGATGAATCGCTTGCAATAGAGGGTGAGTTTAATATCGAGAGCGGATATCAAAAGGTACTAATACTCCTTAAAGAGCGGACCGATATTACGGGGATTTTTGCTGCAAACGACCTTGTTGCGGTGGGTGTTATCAGGGCAGCGAGAGAATTGGGGTATTCGATACCCGGAGATCTCTCGATTATCGGATATGACGATATCTTTCTTTCCTCACTTCCCGGTATCGAGCTGACTACAATTTTTCAGGAAAAACGAAGGATGGGAGAACTTGCCGTTAAACTGTTACTCGATGAAATCAATGACAAAAAACACTTGAAAAAAAAGAAGAAGAGAATTATCCTTACTCCGAGATTAATTGTGAGAAATACAACCGGTCCGTCTAAATAGGGTTTTATGCTTTACAGGGTTAGGATCCAATCGTACTTTAAAATAATACTTCTCTACTTTGTTCTGTTTGCGGCGCTGCCGGGAGCAGTGTTTCTCGCGGTAAATGTAAATATTATTGCGGGAATCGGGCTGTTTGCCGTTGTTATATATATTATTTTTATAGTAACAGGATCATTAAGAAAACAGCTTGCAAGTTATGTGGAAACATACGAAGACGGTATATCTTTTAACCTGTACAATGAAGAGAAGGTCGTGTTTCCATGGAATGCCGTTACCTGTTCAGGGATATGCAAATACCGTAAGGGCCCTATGTCGCTTTTTGTCTATAATGAAGAGGCCGACCGGTTTATTGAAATACCGGAACATACCAGTGAGTTTTCCGGTTTGGACAGGGAACTGCGGAATAAAACACGGTTTATAACAGTTAACCCTTTAAAAAATGAGACTCTAAAAGACAGATTAAAAGATCTACTGGAGCTTAAATAAAGTGGAATTCAGAGGTAAACTGATAGGCGCATTAATAGGTTCCTTTGCAGGCCCGCTCGGAACCATTCTGGGAGGACTTATCGGGCATCTTTTCGATAAAGCTCGTGAAGAGAGAATAAGTACAGGTGATAATTACGGTTTGGGTGTGGGTTACAGGGCGGATCCCGTATCCAGAGCACAGGTTAATTTTATTTCTTCCCTGGTAGGACTTTCCATGACTGTTGCGAATATCGATGGCCATGTAAAGGTTACACAGGTGGAAGAACTAAAGCGGTTCTTTAGAGATAACCTGCCCTTTGCCCATGATGATCAGATGCTTCTGCAGAAGATAATCGATGAAACTTTTAAAAACAGAACAAAATTAGATATTGGCATGCTGTGCGGTTATTACAGGAGTGTTTCCACCTATGAAGGGAGGCTTCTGCTTGTACAGCTGTTGTTTAAGATCGCCGGCGCGGATACAAACGGGATAACAACTCCTGAGGAAGAACTTATAAGGAGAATATCCCTGCTGTTGGGTCTGGACGGTGCTGCGTATTCGAGAATAAGGGCTGAATTTATCCATGAGGATGCACGAGCTTATAAGATACTTGGTGTAAGTAAAGACGCTGCGGTTGAAGATATAAAGAGTGCGTACAGAAAACTTGCAGCGGAAAACCATCCGGATAAGGTTGCAAATCTGGGCGGTGAGTTTATAAAACTTGCAGAAGAGAAGTTTAAGGTTATTCAGGAAGCTTATCAAAAGATCAGGGAGGAAAGGAATTTTTAAAAGTCTTATTAATCTCTCTCCTGCCAGAGGAATACGGAATCGTTTCTCCTGACAGTTCCTGACAGCTTAATCCCCACGATATCTCCTTTTACTGCGGCCGGGATTTTCCGGTAATTCTTTTCCATGGATAAGACATGTTCATGAACTACTCCGGTTGTGGGGCCTGTAATGAGAATTTCATCTCCGGTTCTTACACTGTTTGCCGTTACGGAGATTTCGGCAACACCCTGGTTTTTATAGAAATTTGTAACCCTGCCCAGTATCAATTTACGCCTGGTGCTCTGTGAATTGGGCTTTTCGGTGAATGCATTAACGGGTTTTCCGAGGTAGAAACCGGAGGAAAACCCCCTGTTGTAAACCTTTTTAAGTTCATCCAATGCCGAATTAATAAAATCTTCGGTAAAATTACCGTTTTCTATTGCTGATATTGCCTCTTTGTACGTTTTTACAACAGTATAAACATACTCCGGGTTTCTGGCACGTCCCTCGATTTTAAGAGAATCCACATATGGAAGGAGTTTATCGAGAAAGGGGAGTGTGCAGATGTCCTCCGGACTTAATATGTAATCGTTACCGAGTACCAGCTCTCTGCCTTCCTGCCTGTCCCGAATCAGATAGGTTTGGTATGCTCTCCTGCAGGGCTGGAGGCAGTCACCCCTGTTTGCAGACCTGCCGTAGAGAAACTGGGACAAAAAACATCTTCCCGAAACGGAGATACACATAGCGCCGTGTATAAATACTTCTATTTCCATACTTGAATTACCGCGTATCTCCTTAATATGCTCCAATGAGCATTCACGGGCAAGTACACAGCGTGATGCCCCTGCGGACTTATAAAATTCCGCAGCATCCGAATTGGAGATGCTCGCCTGGGTGCTTATATGTATTTCCATATCCAGTTTTTCAGCTTCCCTGATAACTGCAAAATCCCAGCATATAACAGCATCTATTCCCGCATCGTGTGTTTTTTTAAGAAGATTCTTAACAAGCGGTATTTCTTCCTGGTAGATAATCGTATTTAACGTTAAATATGCCTTTACATTCCTTTCGTGGCAGAGAGAAATTACGGAATTAATTTCCCCGATTTTAAAATTCTTTGCAGTAGCCCGCATATTAAACCCATCCAGGCCGAAATAAACGGCATCCGCACCGGCATTAATTGCAGCGGAAAGCATGGCATGACTGCCTGCCGGTGCAAGCAGTTCCACCTTTCGGTTTTTAATATTTTCTTTAGATTTCTTCTTATTCATGGCCGGGTTTTTTATTGATTTTTTTAAAGAGCCTCACTTATGGAGTCTAAGCTTCGGGAACCCTATTTATTCGTGCACCGAGTTTCTGCAGACGTTTTGTGATATTTTCGTATCCCCTTTCTATTTGATAGACATTGTGTATTGTGCTCTGTCCCTCTGCGCAGAGCGATGCAATGACGAGTGCCATTCCGGCTCTGACATCCGGGGATACAAGCTCTGATCCTTTTAAACGTGAGGGCCCGCTGACCACGGCCCTGTGAGGATCACAGAGTACGATACGGGCACCCATCCCGATAAGCTTATCCACAAAAAACATTCTGGATTCGAACATTTTTTCATAGATAAGGATAATACCCTCTACCTGTGTTGCCACAACCAGGGCGATACTTGTTAGATCCGGCGGAAAACCAGGCCATGGGGCATCATCGATTTTCGGAATCATGCCTCCTATGTCCGGATTAACCTTAAGTTCCTGCCCCGAAGGTATCCTTATATTGTTTTTATCGGTTTCCCAGTGTATTCCGAGTTTTCCGAACGCTACTTTTGTCATTCTTAAAAATTGAGGTGCCGCATCTTCGATAACTATCTCGCTCCTTGTAACTGCAGCGAGTCCTATAAAAGAACCGACCTCCATGTAGTCGGGGCTTATCTTAAACTCTGTTCCGGACAGTTTCTTTACCCCGTTTATTATAAGGATATTAGAGCCTATTCCGCTGATTCCGGCACCCATTTGTCCAAGCATATTGCAGAGATCCTGTACATGAGGTTCGGAAGCAGCATTGCGTATAATGGTTTTTCCCTCTGCCAGAACCGCTGCCATAATTGCATTCTCCGTAGCCGTTACGGAAGTTTCGTCGAGAAATATCTCTGCTCCCTTGAGCTTATTTGCCTGAAGCGTAAACAGACCGTCTATATCTACCTGTGCACCTAATTCTTTTAAGGCAAGAAAATGTGTATCGAGTCTTCTCCGTCCTATAATATCACCGCCGGGAGGCGGGAGTATTACTTTTCCTGTTCTGGATAAAAGCGGACCGGCAAACAGAATCGAGGCCCTGATCTTCTGTGAGAGGTCGGCCGGTATATCATGCCGCTTAATATCGAGTGTCTGTATTTTATAGATATTATCTTCTATCTTTTCTACCTTCGAGCCGAGTACGGATAGAATATCGATCATAACATGAACATCTTCCACTTCCGGAATATTTTTAAGCGTAACAGGCTCGTCGGTTAAAAGGGTTGCTGCAAGGCATGGGAGTGTTGCATTTTTATTACCGCTTGTTTTTACATTTCCCTTTAAAGGAAAATTTCCGTCTATTACATATTTGTACATTATTTTAAAATCTAATTGTATAGCCTCTCATTGTCAACAGCCGGTCCGGGCAAACGCTACCGTACCGGTACAAGCGAAAACTGCCGTTTCCCGAAGGGATCCTTAAACATTCTTAATTTTGTTTCTGCAATGAATGACAGGCCGTTTGTAATTGTAACTCTATATGAAGGTGTAAAATACCAACCCTCCCTGTCTTTCGACGAAAAAGGATTTTCCAGGATTTCCGGAAAGGTTACGTCCCTGATGTTTTTAAGAACAGACTCCGGTTTTGTTGTCATGGTATCGAAGAAGGCGGAAAAACCCAGCGCATTAAACAGTATTGTATATTTATCTGCGCCTTCGTTTTTATATTTCAGGATATATTTTCTGTCGATTGCAAAATTAAGAAGTTCATTTGTCTTTCCGTGTTCGAGCAGATTTTTTATATTAAGAAGAAATGTTTTTAGATTCCTTACAATATTTGTATTCCTGTACTCGGAAAATCGTGTACCGTTCCATTTATACCATGTCAGGAATGTTTCATAGCCGGAACCTTCCTCCGCCCCTGTTTCCTCCACCACTATGTCGATAGTACCGTCATTATCTATATCAACCGTTTCTGTCTTAACAGATAAATTCTCTTTAAGCCGGAATGTGGAAAGAAGTCTGACATCCGGGCCTTTAAAGATTAACCATTTTTTTTCCAGCCCTTCCTCCGTCTGAAATCCGACAGAGATTATTGTCAACATCGGATTTCTCCTGTTTAAAACTACACGTTTAAAAGAACGGTAAACGTACTTCTCGCCAAGGTCGAGCCTGTTCATTATGTACATTTTGCCGGAATTATTACCATATATCAAAAGGTAAAAATGGATGGGCATTTTATTTTCGGAAAAAAGCCTCGAGTAGTCGGCTAAAAATGCAACATCCGCCTGTTTTTTTTCTTTTACTTCTACCGCGAGGGAGAAGACTTCCGGCTGTCCGTCTCCTGAAATATCATACAGAATCAAGATCGGTTTTCCGGCTCTGGTAACTGTTTTTAGATCCCCTATATAAAATTCTTTAACCTGTTTTACCGCTTCGCGCAGCGAAAGGATGGGAGGCTTAGGATTAATAGAGGGAACCGCACTTCCTCCGGCAGGCTTTCCCTTTTCCGGAATGGAAGAAACGGAAGGCTTTTCTCCGGATTCTACCGTTTTATTTATGGAAGGTTTTTCTTTGTTTCTTGCTTCGACGGGTTGATTAACGGCAAGGCTGATATCCGGGTTTTTATTCGGAAGTCCCGTACACCCGGCCGCTATAAGAAAAGCGAGAAATAGAACCCCGCAGATGATTCCTTAAAGGCAATCTGCATTAACAATCTAAAAATCTTAATATGAAAAGAATAATTTTTCAACAACAATAAATTAGACCTTATGGTTTATATGCTTCCCGTACACTGGAAATTTGAACTTCGATGCCGAAGATACAGAGAAAAGATCATGATATATCTATATTTTAAAAAGTTATGTATATGTACAGCAATTCGAAATGTGGTTAAAAACTGGCGCTTCTATATTTCCAATATATCAAGACTAGACTTTTTTTTAGCTTAATAGTATAATTTCCTTTATCGAAGGGAACGGCTGCAGCTTTACTGTACTTGTAGAAATCTTTTATAAAGATTTTACAGAAAAGAGGAATGAGACGTATAAGTGAGAAAGCGAATACAACAATTCAAAAGGATATTGAGAAATCCGGATGAATGGATCCGAGGCAGGCTGCGATCGATGCAGTTAAAGAAGTGGAAGAATCCGGGGAGATTCCAGCATATGATGATTCTTGTAGGATATAAACCGGAAGAGGCGAAGAAGACATGGATACGAATGAACCGATGGCAATCTGTACAGAGAAGATCAGTTAAGCCCAATGAGGCTTAGTTGTTGATCGAAGAGCGGCTTACCTGTCCGGTACAAGCGGCTTCTTTAAAATACAAATTATAAACATCATAGGTATATTTAATACATAGTTCTTTTTACAATTGATTAAGAGACGATATAAAGGTATTATAGATTTCAATGCGGTTAATTACAGGAATTTAAAAAGATCATTTTAATTATTACGCA
>QILZ01000129.1 GCA_003233545.1 Spirochaetales bacterium | reverse complement strand
CTCTGGACCTTTTAACAAAGAAGGCAGGTTATACCGATGCGGCTGAAAGTCTTAAGACAGGCGAAGACAGAATTGACAGGGTGCTCTTTAAGAACGGGACAAACGTAAAATTAACTCCTGTAAGTTACAGAGTAGAAAGAAATCTCTTTATCGATGAAAACGGATTTCCTCTTTCCGATCATTTCCCGGTCTCTGTTGTTTTTAAATGGGAGTATCTGCCGGCAGGGTTAAAGTAAGGTACGGTAATATCCGGCATTTCTAATGTCTATGGGTATATGCCTTCCATATGAATACAATGTCCATATGAATACAAGGTTATATGAATACCTGGAATATATGCTGCCAGGGATCCCGATATAGTTTCTCGATCTCTTCGGCTTTTAATACTTCCCTCAGACGGTTTTTCACCGGTAGATCTTCTACCCATATTAATTCGCTTTTCAATAAACCTCTTAAACATGTTATTTTAAGCGGAAAAAGGTAATCTTTCGGATTAAGGTATAAAACAGAGCTGTATAATGTTGCTGCGAAAAGAGAATACCGGGTTTCCCCATCTATGAAGTTTTTTATTTCCGCACAATCTTTGCGGTACCAGTCGTTAACATTTTCTTTGTAAACCATCTTTGCAGGAACCAGTAACCCTTCGAATTTTAATAAATTGTTCGACTTACTATATTGAATCTCTAAAAAATTATACTCATGGATTTCATTTCGTTTAAGCCATACAAAAAATTCTTCAAAACACGGGTACATACATGTTTTATCGATTATTTTCCGCTGTTTTCCTTTCGAAATTAATTCAAATTTAACGGTTCTGCCTGCCGAATCGATAATATTCGGTAACTTGTCTCTGCTTAATATTTCAATTTTAACTTTAATATCTTTTTTTATAGGCTGAATGGTTTTTATTTTTTTTATATCAAGGCTGAGCCGGTTGATATCTTTTAAACTGTTTCCGTAGAGTCTATAACTTATCTTTAAAGGCCTGCAGGCAGATGGTTTGCGGCAGGTTTTTTTATACTGAAAAGGCGATGAGACTACGATAGAATCCTTATTATATGCAGTAATCCAGTAAAGGCCTTCCCCGGATAAGGGAATACTACCGTTGTCAGAGAGGTTATCTGAAATTATTTTATCCCTGTTGTACAATTCCACTTTATGAGTGATCTGCTGAGCTGTATTTAAGGAACGAACAGGATTCCACTCGATATTCCAGCAGTACTCACTTTTTACCTCGTCAAAACTGCATAAGACTGTAATCCCGGGATCGGTCGTTGCAAAGGTTTTACGATTACGAATGGCATTAATGATATCCCGCTTCATAGGTTCTGCCGGCAGCCGGAAACCTGTTAACCCGGATCCTATTTCGTTAATTTCATGTGCATCGCTGTTGCCTGTCACCGCCACCGGGTAGTCGTGTTTTAAATAGTTGGCATATGTTCTTATGAATGGAATATCCAGGGGTGAACTAAACCTAAAGCCGTTTTTTTTTGCTTTTATAAATACCGTTCCGTTTATCACTTCGATCGCTGAAACATACGGAATCAGCTGATCCTGCCATTTATCCGTTGCAGGATCAGGATGGTTGAGAACTTTAATAATCTTCCGCTTTCCATAGAGGAAATCATAACCCTCGTTAATCGAACCATCGATCTTTTCCGGGTCTAATATTAAAAAATGGCCTGATAGAAAAGTAATTTCACAGTTACTCCATATAAGAATATTTTTATATTCCTTCTGTATTTCTTTTACCTGTTCGACCTGTTTTTTCCATTTTTGCAGGGTAAGATTGTGATTATGATCTCCCACGCCAAAGATAGATACACTGTTTTTAATACCTGCCGATACCATCTGTCTTATGGTTGCCCTGTCTCTGTTGTCCGAGTATTCGGTATGAAAATGCAGGTCTGCAAAGTAAAAGTTATATTTCCGCAACACTTGATCTTTTTACAATATGAGGTTCAAGTAATAGTTTGATAGGACTTTTCAGATCCTTTTCCAGTTTAGCTCTGATTAAATCGACACTGAGATAGCCTATTTCTTCCAGCGGCTGTATTACGGCAGTAATGAAACCGTCGTGTATTCCGTAGAAACTATGATCGTCAAAAGAACATAATGAAATGTCGTCCGGGACCGAAATATTATGTTTCAGAAATAATGAATAAATTCCCAGAGCTATTTCGCTCTCAAAACAAAAGATACATGTGGAGTCCGTACCTTTTATTTTTTTTATAATTTTATCGTCTTCGGATGTAAAATCACTTAAGGCAACCTGTAATTTAAAAGATTCCCTAAACGGTAAATCATTATCCCGAAGGCAGGTCTCCACACCCTGCAGCCGTAGTTTTATGGAGCTGTTTTCCGGATGTTCATACATAACTGCTATTCTTTTATGGCCTTTCCCGATAAGGTACTGTGTCATGTTATAAGCGCCTTTGTAATGGTCCGTCATTATATAATTGCCCTCGTATTCCGGAATTGTACGATCGATTTGAATAACAATAAAATTGTCTTTTTCCATTTTTCTTAAGGTTGCCGCCAATAAACGATTTTTTGGACGGTCTCCGGATACTTGAGGAATGATAATGAGACCGCTCGGTGTTTTTGAAAATATTGACTGTATTTTATCGATCATTTCACCGGTATTTTCACCTTCCCTTTTAAGAATGAGGTTTAAGTCACTGAAAATCGAATTGTTGATCGCCTGTTTCATGCCGTAGATTATATCTTTTTCGATTCCTTTGGAACTTTTATACAGGAAGGCATATATATTAATCGAGCTGGGGCCGGAAGTTCTCCTGACAAAACTCCCGCTTCCGTGTATCTTATACAGATAGCCCTCCTGCTCCAGTTCCGCAATTGCATGACGTACGGTGCTGCGGCTGAACCCAAGGGTTTTTATGATTTCATCCTCGGTTGGAATTTTATTCCCCGGACGAAGACTGTCCGTTCCGATTTTGGCAAGAATATATTTTTTTACCTGTAGATACTTTTTATCCTGTTTCTTCATTCTTTAACCGCACCAACCATTATTCCTTTAATAAAGTATTTTTGTGCAAAAATGTAAAGAAGTATCAAAGGAATAATAGCAACCACAATTCCTGCCATTCTTGTATTGTTAGCTACCGATTGGGTTGTACTTGTAAGTTCCTGTGATACAACCAGGCTTTTAAGGGCGATCTGAAGCGTATATTTCTCCGGGGAATTCAGGAATAACACTGCCGGCAGTAATTGGTTCCATAGCGCAACGAACTGAAAAATTGTTATTGTTGTCATTCCCGGTACAGCCAGTGGGACATATATTTTAAAAAATATAGCGTACTCACCCGCGCCGTCGATAAAGGCGGATTCTTCGAGTGATTTAGGTATACCTTCGAAGTAATTCTTCATGAGGAGAATACTGAATGTAGAAATAACCTTTATCAGTATAATAGACCACAGAGTATCCATTAAACCGAGTTTTTTAACAGTTACAAATACCGGAATTATTATCATTTCGAAGGGCAGCATATTGGGAATGATAATAAGAGCGGCGATAACGGCTTTTCCCAAAAAGTTTTCCTTTGTCAGTACATAACCTGCCATTGCACAAAAGACAACGTGCAGAAATGTACCGATTACTGTAACAAAAATGTTATTTAAAAACGGCCTTAGAATGGCAACGCGCTGAAAAAGTGTTATATAGCCGGTAAGGCTCGGCTGTCTTGGAAAAAGTTTGATTGTATTTTCATACGATTCCATATCGGTAGTAAATGAAACCGCAAGTACATTTAACAGGGGAATGATCATTGTAAGTACGAGTGCTATGAGTACGAAATTGTTGATTATTAAAAATAATCCTCTTCCTATTGTAGTTCTTTTCATCTTCCTGCCGGTATTCAAATCGAATATTTTAATGATCTTTTTGAAATCAGAGTGATAATTAATGTGAGAGAGAAAATAATCATGGAAATGGCAGCAGCATAGCCTATCTTAAATTGTACAAGTCCTCTTTCGTAAACATAGTACATAAGTACATCGATTTTCCGGGCGATGACCTCGTTTCTCATCACATATATCTGGTTGAACATTCTTAACGAACCCATGATATTTAAGAGTAATACAATTTTTAAGGTATTAAGAAGTTCGGGGAATGTTATATACAGCGTGCGTTTTAAAGCCCCTGCACCGTCGATCATTGCAGCTTCGTAAAGTGTCGGACTTATGCCGGCTATTGTTGCAAGGTAGAGAATACATACATAACCCGATTGTTTCCATAGATTGGAACCGATAATTATCGGTCTGGCATAAATTTCCTTGGCCATATAGTATATAGGATCCAGACCAAAAAATGATCTGACTGCATTTATAAGTCCTGCATTCGGTGAAAGTATAAATATCCAGATTCCGCCGACTATAACCCATGAAAAAATATGCGGAAGATAAATGATTGTCTGTGAAAAACGCTTCCAGATTCCGAATTTAACTTCGTTTAAGAGAACAGCAAGGAGCATTGGAATGAATGCCGTGAGTATTACGTTACTAAAACCGATAATTACAGTGTTTTTAAAAACCCGCCAGAAGCCGGGTGTATAAAGGGCTTCGATGTAGTTTTTAAGACCGACATAACTGCTTTTACCCACAAATTTAAAATCCTGAAAACTGATTTTAATACCGTCGAAGAGCGGAAAATATGTAAAAATAATAAAAAAGATTAATGACGGCAAAACAAGTAGATAAAGAACTCTGGCTTTGTTAAATGACAACCACAATTTTTCGATAGCTTTTTTCATAGGCTTATTCTATTAAATCCTGCCATGCGGAAAGCATGGCAGGATATGTTATTGTATATCGATTTCTTATTTATATACACCTTCTTCTTTGAACCTTTTCTGCATATTTTCAATTCCCTGTTCAGGTGTAGTATCCCCTAATATGATTTTCGCTGCTTCTGATCTTACAACGGTTTCCCATATTTTATCATACTGTGTGGACATTTGCGGTTTAGCATATTTCCTGATAATAGCAGCAGCTTCTTTGAAGCCTTCGAGTTCACCGAGCGGATTTTTCCATTCTAAGGATTTTGGCTGCGGGGCTCCGTGATCCATGGCATGTTTTTTACCGATGTCGGTTAGTACGTATTTCCCGTTCTCTATTTTATAATCGTAATCAAGAATTCCCAGCGTGCTTAAGATGTTTCCTTTTTTAGTATTCCAGAACTCCAGGATTTTAAAAGCCTCATCTTTATATTTCGAAGTGTTCGGGATGCACATAAGTCCGTCACCGCCTGCCCGAAGCAGCCTTCCGCCGGGTCCTTCGGGAGGAACAAGGCCTCTTGCTTTAAACGGGCTGTTGGGGTTTTCGGCATGAACCTTCTGGTTAAACAAACCGACCCATGCTGCCCAGTACAGAGTCATTCCTGCCTTATTACTCATGAACAGGTTTCGGAAGTTGGAGGATTTATTTGTAATAAAATTAGGTTCTAAAATTCCTTCCTTATACAGTTTTCTGAACCATTCATATACGGGTATTGCCGTTTTTGTTGCCCAGGGGGCGTACAGTTTTCCACTGCTGCCTTTCTGAAAACCCCTCATAAGGCCGTAAGCACCGAAGATGCCTGTTGCATCGTATAGTGTGTAACCTATTGCAAGGCCGTATGTATCATCGATTCCGTTTCCGTCGGGATCCTGTGTTTTAAAAGCTTTTAACATCTGGTAGTACTCATCGAGTGTATTGGGATCGGCTATTCCGAGTTTTTCCATCCAATCTTTACGTACGATAGGAAGTGTGCCCTGTTCGAATTTATTAAATACGGCATATATCTGTCCGTCCTTTCTTCTTATCCTGTCCCATTCTGACTTTGGGATAATATTGGGATTGCTTAAAACCGGCGAGTTTTCTATTCTCTTTGTTAAAGGCGCGAAAAGATGCTGAGACCATAGTTTTTCGAATTCACTGGAACCGATATAAACAATATCGAGCGGTTCTCCGGATACAAGCATGGCCGCAAGTTTGGTGTTATAATCTTCGGTTGTTTTTATTATCTTTACCTTAACCCCGGTAAGCCTGAATATCTCCTTTTCGAACAAAGGCTGTTCTGCAGGCTCTCTTCCTCCTTGGACACTGGTAAACCATACGAGAGTGGGAGTTTTCTTAGCTTCCTGTTTGCCCGTGGAGTAGATCGGGATAATGAACAACAGGGCAAGAAAAACAACCACAGCCGCAGTAATGATTTTAAACTGGTTTTTATTCATGATACACCTCCGTTATTTTTTATTTATTCTAAGATTAAAGAGATAAAATGTCAAGTTATTATTATAAATAATAGCTTATATTTAATTTCTTGTACTGTTGATAATAATATTGTATCCTTTTAAGAAGGATACTTATTTGATTATTATGAATAGTATTGACAGGATATGAATATAACATTAAAAAGAACTATGATTACAGATCCGAGAATACAGATTAATAGAATAAGAAAATATTTAAATGACAATGCATACTCGTATTATGAAAACGGAGTAGATCTTGATGTATACTACACACTGGATGATAATCCGATCAGCTTCGATTCTTTAAGCAGCCGTAAATGGACCGCTATAAAACAGGGACAGGTTTGGGGAAAACTATGGCAGTCAGCCTGGTTTAGATTTTCCGGCATAATTCCTTCAGGGTGGGAAAACGAAGAGATTGTTGCCCTTATAGATACCGGGAGCGAAGCATGCCTTTTTAATTCGGATGGAAATCCGGTTTTGGGCCTTACATCGAAAGCAAATGTATCCGAACCGATGTACAGAAAAGCGATAATCCCCCTGTCCGGGAAGGTCTTGAATAATGGGAATATCTTATTGCTGGTGGAAGCCGCAGCGAATAGTATTACAGGAATTCAGGGAGAAGCAGTGCTCAATGAGGCAGGTATAAAGCTTTTTCGCAGAGACAGGTGGGATGTCTTCCATGATATTTTTTTCCTGTTCGATTTGGCCCTGGGTTTGCCTGAGAAGTCGGTGCGCAGAGCAAAGATTCTTTATAACGTAAATAAAGCTTTGAATTATTACAATGACGGGAGCAGGGAAGATACTGTAATGGTAAAAAAACTTCTGCTTCCCGAGCTAAAAAAGCCCGCATGCCCGTCTTCGCCTTTGGTAAGTGCAATCGGGCACGCACATCTTGATATCGCATGGAAATGGCCGCTTATGGAAACTATCAGAAAAGCCGGCAGAACTTTTTCATCGGCCCTATTCTATATGGATGAATATCCTGAGTATAAATTCGGCGCCAGCCAGCCGCAGAATTATCAATTTGTAAAGGATAACTATCCCGAACTGTTTTCAAGGATAAAAAAGGCTGTTTCCGAAGGACGCTGGGAACCCCAGGGAGGTATGTGGGTCGAGCCCGACTGCAATTTATCAGGAGGAGAATCACTGATTCGCCAGATATACTATGGTAAACGCTTTTTTACGGATGAATTCGGAAAAGAGGTCGATAATTTATGGCTGCCGGATACCTTCGGATTTTCTCCTGTCTTACCACAGCTTATGCTTAAAAGCGGTATAAAATATCTTATGTCCCAGAAGTTAGGATGGAATAAAATTAACAAATTCCCCTATCACAGTTTTTTATGGGAAGGAACTGACGGATCCAGGGTGTTCTGCCATTTTCTTGCTGCGGATTCAATAAATTCGACAATGCACCCCTCGGAATTGATTTTTGGCATGGATAATTTTCATGAAAAGGACCGTTCCGACAGGTGGTTATATATATTTGGTGAGGGTGACGGCGGGGGAGGACCCGGAAGGCATCATCTGGAGTTAGCCCGCAGAGTAAAAAATTCAGAGGGTCTTCCCATGGTAGCTATCGAGACTGCAAAGGATTTTTTTAAAAAAGCTGAAGCGGAAATAGAAAATCCGCCCGAATGGCGGGGTGAATTGTATCTTGAAGCTCACAGGGGGACTTTCACAACCAGAGGTAAAATAAAGCAGTATAACCGCACGGCGGAATATCTGCTGCATAATATTGAATTTTTACTTGTTATAAACAGGGTTTTCCTGAATGCAGAATATCCTGAAAAAGAGCTGGAAAGGCTCTGGAAAATTCTATTATTGAATCAATTCCATGACATCCTCCCGGGAACAACAATTAACAGGGCATATATCGATAGCCTGGAACAATTTAAGGAATTATTTAAGAAATCCAAAGAGATCTTTAACGGGTTATCAGAGTCATTGGCAAACCAGGTAAACCGGAATTCGGAATCCGGAGAAACGTATATGCTGTTTAACACAACCTGTTTTATTAGAAAACAGGTTTTTCCTCTAACATTTCCGCAGTTAATAAATGATTGTACGGTTATCGATGAAAAGGGGGAATTAATACCTTCGCAGCAGAGCAGAGATAAAATTTACCTGGATTATGTTCTCCCTCCATACGGATTTAAAGTTATCCGGATCAAAAAGAGAAAAGGCGGTAATAAAGTTATAAATGGCTATACGGTATCGGAGAAATTATTGGAAAATTCAAAGTTAAAAATAACATTTATGGAAGATGGAACGATCGGGAGCATTTTTGACAAAGAGTTTTCCAGGGAGATTATTGTACCGGGAGAAAGAGCGAACAGGTTTATACTGTATCGTGACATACCGCCGGAATACGATGCATGGGACATAGATTCTTTTTATACGGAATCGCAGATAATAGAAAGTGTTCTTGTTAATTCCGGAAAGAACGAAGAAGGATTATTATGTTCTTCGATAATTCAGGAGAGAATAATATCAAAATCGAAAATTACCCAGGAAATTTTAATTTATAAGGACAGCAGGGTAATAGAATTCAAAACGACTATTGACTGGCACGAAGATCACAAGATGCTTAAGGTGTCTTTCCCTGTCGATATATATACGCAGGATGTTGATTATGATATTCAATTTGGTAATATTAAGCGGCCCAATTATCGAAATACCAGCTGGGATAAAGCACGGCTGGAAGTATTTGCACATAAATGGGCGGACCTTTCGGACGGCGGGTACGGTGTTGCGCTGATTAATAACGCTAAGTACGGCTACAATGTAAATAAGAATATTATGGAACTGACTTTACTCAGATCGCCGACAGACCCGGATCCTTCGGCGGATAGAGAAGTTCACAATTTTTCCTATGCGTTAATGCCGCATTCGGGCGATTTCCGTAAAGGGAGGGTTGTTCCTGAGAGTTACTTTTTTAATATTGATCCGGTTGTTGTAAAGGCTGAAGCCGGAAATATAGCGGGATCGTTTATGTTTGCAGAGAAAAGTTATGATTTCTTTAGTGTCGATTCTGATAATGTTGTGATTGAAACCATAAAAAAGGCGGAAAATCTGGATGCCGTGGTAATCAGGGTATATGAAACCTTCGGCATTAGTTCGAAAGTTGTAATTAAAACCCTTATACCTGCTAAGGATGTTAAGGAAACCGATCTTATGGAAAATGAAATTAATCGATTATTCTTCGAAAAAAAAGGATCTTATTCCGAATTTACTTTTAAGATAAAACCGTACGAAATAAAAACATTTATGCTTGATTATTAGCAGTATCAACACTGAAATCTCCTGTTTCCGGGGTCGATTTCTTATGTGGTGGGCTCACCGGTTTTAAATGTGAGACTGTCACCCTCATTAAGGACATGCTTGTGATACTTTATAATTACTTGACAAAGCCGGTCGGAGTCTTAACCATTACTTGAACTGCAGCTGTGAATTTATAAAAAGACGGAGGATCAAATGAAAGCAAAAATTGCATTTATGTACGGCCCTCATGACTTACGGATTGAGGAAGTCGAAATCCCTGAGCTTAAGCCTGACCAAGTATTGATAAAGATTGGTGCCTGCGGTATATGCGGATCTGATGTGGAGTGTTTCGAAGGCAATTCCAGAGAAGGACGATACGATATAGGCCCATATACGCCGGGTCATGAGTGGGGAGGGCAGATCGTCGGGCTTGGAAATACCGTTCGGGGAGAACTTAAAATCGGCGACAAAGTAACAGGAGATTGTGTTATGGCATGTGGAGTATGCCGCAATTGCAAAGAAGGATTAATGCCTTCGGCCTGTCTAAACATGCGTGAAGCAGGATTTCGCCCTGATTCACCTGGCGGCATGGGAGAGTACATGGTTATTGAGGAGCAATATGTACACAGGATACCGGATAACTGGACTTTCGAGGATGGTGCGTGGGTAGAAACCTTCTCTATCGGTTATTTTGGTATCTGGGGCAATGGAGGGTACGTTGATGCGAGTGACACGGTTATTATTTTTGGAGCCGGTCCTGTCGGACTTTCTGCGTGCATGGTAGCCAAAGCCTCGGGGGCAAGGGTGATTATAGTCGATCCTGTTAAAAGCCGCAGGGTGAGGGCGCTAAAATACGGGGCCGACAGTATGGTCGATCCTTCCTGCGGAAAAACTGCCGAAGAGATAATGGACATTACAGCTGGCTCGGGAGGCAGTCTCTGTGTGGAAGCATCGGGAAATAATGCTGCGATTGCATTACTTTTTGATGTGTCCGGCCATAGCGCGCGTATCAGATTAATCGGACACTCGATAGGACGAAAAGTTCCGGTCGAAATTGGAAAAACAATCTGGAAAACCTTGACTATTACAGGTTCAGGGGGTACAAGGAATTTTGCACAGCGGACTATAAGGTTTATGGGGGCAGTTAAAAACCGCTACGATTTTAAAGGACTTAATACACACCATTTCCTTTTTTCAAAGATTCACGAAGCTTTCGATACAGCATGTTATAACAAGGAAGAGGCACTTA
The DNA here is from genome assembly GCA_003233545.1 of Spirochaetales bacterium. GTDB lineage: Bacteria > Spirochaetota > Spirochaetia > SZUA-6 > SZUA-6 > SZUA-6. The sequence goes on along the minus strand of QILZ01000129.1, from coordinate 1,836 downwards.
AGGTTATGCTGACCTTTTAGTCCGGTACTGCGGCAACAGAAACAAGTTGCTGTTGTCATTACCGAATTAGATTATTATTGTAAGGAGACCGAGAATGCCGGAGAAAAAAGAAAAGCAGAACAGACGTACTTATGCGGTACTTCATATGGGAAGATCCTGTATTGATCTTTACAGCAACGATATTGGTGTCCCTTTTAATAAGATAAAAAGTTTTTCCGCATATGTCGGAGGTTCCCCCGCTAACATGAGCGTTGGGGTAAAAAGGCTCGGGCTGCCAACGGTTTTGCTGACTGCTGTGGGAAAAGATCCGGTAGGAGATTTTGTTGTTGCTTTTCTCCGGGAGGAAGGAGTGGAAACAAAGTATATTCCCGTAAAGGAAGGGCACAGAACGAGCTGTGTTCTGCTCGGGATAGAGCCTCCTGATAGATTTTCTCTTGTCTATTATCGCGATAACTGTGCGGATAACGAGCTTAATATCGATGATGTAATGGAAGCACCAATAAGTGACAGTGAAGTTTTTGAGTTTGCCGGAACCAATTTAAGCAAAGAACCAAGCCGCAGTGCAACAATATTTGCTGCGGAGTCTGCGCGGAAAAACGGAACCGATGTAGTACTTGATATAGATTTTCGGCCTGACCAGTGGCACGATGTAAGATACTTCGGTACTGCGGTTCGCTCCGTACTGCATACGGTAGATATTGTTATCGGGACGGAGGATGAAATAAATGCAGCCGCGGCAGAGGAGTCGAACGGGGTAAATGTTACTTACAGCCAGGTAACAGATGCCAGGGTGTCCGGTGATACGGTAATAAATATAAAAAAAATATTTGCACTCGGGCCTGGAGTTGTAGTGGAAAAGAGAGGTCATAAAGGGTGCAGAATACACCGGGTTGATAATTCTGTAACAGAGGTACCAGGTTATCCTGTTGAAGTCCGTAATATTTTAGGTGCGGGTGATGCATTCGGCGCCGGTTTTCTTTACGGCTATGTTGAGGGATGGAGTCTTTATAAATCGGCCCGTATGGGAAATGCGTGCGGTGCTATAGTTGTTACAAGACACGGCTGTTCCATATCCATGCCGACATTTAAAGAGGTAATGGATTTTGTAAGTACACGGGGAAACCTTTAAATACACTATTGTACCGATATTCCGTCTATGTAAGAAATGTTAAAAAATTATGTTTATTGCAGAAGGTAATCCATACTTCGATTAACATGAATTTTAAGTTCCTCTCCATTCAACTTCTGTACTCTCCCGGAAAAAGGTTCAAAGCTGATATCCTCATTATAGCCGATATCGATCAGCGCCTTAATCTGTTCTTTTGCTTCAAGAATGTCTATTTTATCGTTCATCCCGGGCAATATTCTGTGGTTATCCGTTAAATATTCCTTAGAAATTTGTTTATCAACTGCGGAAACATGCAGCAGTCCGATCAGTGACTTATCATACATTGTTAAAAGATCGTTCATTGTATCCGGCCCGAGGTAGAAGTGGAAGGTGTCGTGTACGATTCTGTAGTTTGTACTGCCCGACTGCCGTATCAGCTTCTGAGCGGTTAAAACGGATCTTAACGAACTTGTGGAAAACCCAAGGGGTTCTATATAACCCATAATGTTGTTATCTTCCAGAATAGGCGAAAATCCCTTTAGTGTTTCAATGGTTGCCTTGTTTATCTCCTGTTCTTTTTGTATTTCAGGTGAATTGTTAGACGGGCAGAATACAATTGCCCTGCATTTTATTTTACCTGCTGTTTTTATCAGAGTTTTTAGTTCATTAAAATTGTCCGGAAGAATCTCAGGAACATTAAAATTCTGCAGAGCATTTATGGTTATAAC
>QILZ01000128.1 GCA_003233545.1 Spirochaetales bacterium | reverse complement strand
CAAAGACGAGGAACTGTTAAAAAAGAGCATTCCGAATGAGGATACAATGTATAAACTTCTCGATAAACTCGAGAAAAATGCGACAAACAAGGGTATTCGTAATAATTTTACACTGGTAAAGCAGAATCTCACGCGGCTGTTTCAGGCCGCAGAAAGTGAGATTGTATTAGAGAAACAGCGTGGCCTTACCGAGGACGTGGGAATTCGCAAGAAATTAAGGGACAAAGTACATGCTGTAGAGAGAGAAATAAATAAATTAAACGATAAATCTCTTATGATTAACCTCTTACTTATGCGCAGGTATGAAAAAGATTATATAATCAGGAAAACTCAAAAATACATAGATTTATATAAGGCACAGCTAAAAACGTTTATTAAGGATATCAGCAGCAGCAGATATTCTCCCCGCGTAAAAACAACACTTAAAAAACTGCTGACCGGTTATAAAAGTACCTTTCTGAAACTAACCTCGATAGACTCGGAAATAGCTATCGTACGTGCAACCATAGAGAGCAAGACAAAACTGATACACAAATGGATGTATGTGACAATGGAGCAAATAGTAGTTTCGGTTAATCAGTACAAGAGGACAATAAGGCTCATTGCAGTAGGCATCGGACTCTTTGCAATTCTAATGACAATTCTACTCGTACTTACAAGTGCCAGGGCAATAACAAAACCTCTTTTTAAAATGGTAAACTTTGTGGGGGTCATCTCTACCGGGGATTTAAGAAGGCAGGTAGATATTAAGAGCAGGAACGAACTAGGCATATTGGCGGAGGCTCTTAATAATCATATCGAAAGCCTGCGAAATTTAATCGGGAATATTCTTAAATCAATGAATAAACTCAGCGCAACAGGCCAAAACCTCTCCGAAAATATGGAACAAACAGCAGGAGCAATAAACAGCATTACACATCATACCGAAGAGATACGGAAACAGACAGAAGACCAGTCGGCAAGTGTCGCGCAGACTTCCTCCGCAGTAGAAGAGATGACGAGAAATATAGAAAATCTGAGCATTGCAATCGAAACCCAGGCCTCCAATATCACAGAATCTTCCGCATCCGTAGAGCAGATGGTTGCAAACATCAAATCGGTTACCGGGAATATAGAAAATGTAAGCCATTCGGTTTCCATACTCGAAAGCGCTTCTAATACAGGCAGAGAAAAACTCGATGATGTGCGGACAATAATCATAGACATTGCAAAGCAATCGGAAAACCTGCTCGAAGCAAATAAAATGATATCCGAAATAGCGAGGAAAACGAACCTCCTTGCAATGAACGCCGCAATAGAGGCAGCACATGCAGGGGATGCAGGCAGGGGATTTGCCGTTGTTGCCGATGAAATCAGAAAATTGGCGGAAGATGCGTCGTCGCAGTCCAAAGTTGTAGAGGCGAATTTAACCGGAACTAAAGAGGCAATAGACCGTGTTGTGGACAGTTCCTTAAAGGCGGAAAATTCCTTTGGGGATATCGTTGAACTCGTAAAAAACGTAAGTAATGTGGTAGAGGAAATTAAACAGGCCATTGTCGAGCAGAGTCAGGGGAGTAATCAGATTCTGGAAGCTCTAAAAAATATGAATGATATCACAGTATCGGTTAACGAGGGAGCGGATGAAATGAAAACGGGAAGTAAACAGATACTGGAAGCAATAGCAAACCTGAACGATGTAAGCAATATCACAAAGGAAAATATGGAGCGGATAACCATAAGAATTTCCGAGATTAACAAGGCCGTGACAAATGTTCAGGAATTAACACGGAATAACAAAGCATATATAGAAGAAGTGGTTAAAGCCGGTTCGCAGTTTAAAGTTAAAGATGAAGTGTAACGGCTACAGACGGCTCTTTTTCTTTTTGGAATCCTTTTTAACACGCAGTTTTTTACCGCGGTAATAATAACCATCTAATGCTTTAAAAACATCTTCCATACGATTATTCTCCACCTGAAATCGAGAATCATCCGCACTGATCTCGATATTCCCTACTTTTATATTGCGGTTTCGTGTACTCTCATTGACAAGGCCTATAAGCTGGGGAGGAAGCACACTGTCATGTTTCCCTATATTTATTTTTAAATAAGAGAAACCGTAACGGCTGCTGTACTGTTTCTTCGACCCCGGCCTCTTTTTTCTCTGCCTGTTTTCTCTATTGCCGTATTCTCTGCTTATTCTCTCTTTATAATTTCTATCCACAGGAATTAAATCCCTCGAATTCCGGTAATAACTTAAAAACTTGTTAAATTCCAATGAAACGAAACGTTCCAGGATTTCTTCCCTGCTCAAATCGGAAAGTTTCTCTTCTATCAGCGGCATAAAGGCAGCTATACTCTGTGTATCCACATCTACGGCTTTTACCCTGTCGATAAAATTGATAAGCTGCTGTTCACATATCTCTTTGCCCGACGGCACAGGTTTCTCTTCTATCTTCCGTTTAATAACATTTTCTATACGTTTTAATTTGGATCTTTCCCTGAGATTTATAATCGAAAATGAAATTCCTGATTTTCCGGCTCTGCCCGTTCTTCCGCTCCTGTGTGTATATATCTCGATCTCATCGGGCAGATCATAATGAATTATATGGGTAAGATCGGTAACGTCCAGCCCACGCGCTGCTATATCCGTTGCAACGAGTAGCTGAAGGCTGTGTTCTCTGAATTTACGCATAACATTCTCACGCTGACTCTGTGTTAAGTCGCCATGGAGAGCTTCGGCATTATAGCCGTCTTTCATCATCTTATTCGCTATCTCCTGCGTGGATATTCTCGTCCTGCAGAAAATTATTCCATAGATATCAGGGCTGTGATCGACAATTCTTTTTAAAGCAAGATATTTATCTTTAGAATGGACCATGAAAAAACCGTGATCCACGGTTGATATTCCCGTGTTTCTCTCACCGGCAATCAGCACCAACGGCTCTTTCATAAACCGCATTGCAATTTTTTCCACATCAGAGGGCATAGTAGCGGAAAAAAGCAGTGTGCGCCGTTTCTCCGGTACAGTCTGTAAAATAGCGTCGAGCTCATCTTTAAAACCCATATTGAGCATTAAATCCGCCTCATCGAGTATCAGATAATCGATTGTACTAACATCGGCGGCACCGCGGCGAATAAGATCCAGAAGCCTGCCCGGTGTCGCGACAACAATCTGGCTTCCTTTCTTCAGATCCCTTATCTGAGGAACAATTCCTGTTCCCCCGTAAACAGGAGTTATATGAACCCCGTTAATATAACGGGAATAAGCACGCATATCACGTGTTATCTGAAGGCAAAGTTCCCTTGTAGGACAGAGAATCAGAGACTGAATGGCTTTATTATTTATATCTGTTTTCTCGATAAGAGGAAGGCCGAAAGCCGCCGTTTTCCCGGTACCCGTCTGTGCAAGCCCCACAATATCTCTATCATCATTTAACAGATGATATATAACCTTTTCCTGTATGGGTGTAGGTATCTTAAAATTCAGCTCATTTACAGCACGAATTGCGCCGTCACTTAATCCAAAATCATTAAATTCCAACTAAAAATCCTTATTCTTTATTCTGATAACTATTAGCAAGGGAGGTATTCAAGGAGGATTATCACTCTTTCTAAACTTATCAACTCGCCCTAAAATAAGCCTTTATTACTCTTTTGTCAATAAGAATATAATATGCGGAAAAACGTATAATCTCTTATATTTAAAAACATGAGTATTAAGCACCGAGATAAGCTTTTTTTACATCAGGATTATTAAGTAAATATTCAGATTTACCTTCGATACTAATACTGCCGTTTTCAAGAACATATCCTCTCTGTGAAAATCCTAATGCCATATTTGCGTTTTGTTCCACTAACAAAATAGAAGTACCTTCTTCGTTAATCTGTTTCAGCGCTTCGAAAACCTTAATCATGAGAACCGGTGCTAAACCCATAGACGGCTCATCGAGAAGCATTAGCTTGCGGGCGCTGATAAATGCCCGCCCCACGGCTAACATCTGCTGCTCTCCGCCGCTGAGCGTACCTGCCTTTTGCGATCTCCGCTCTTTTAAACGCGGGAATATACTGAAAACACGTTCAATATCATTACTTAAGACTTTCTTATCTTTACGGGCAAAAGCTGCTAAGATGATATTTTCCATAACAGTCAGATTACCAAACAGCCGCCTTCCTTCAGGGACGTGAGAAATGCCCAGCTTGCTTACTACCTTGTCAGCAGGGTAGTCCAGTAAATTTTTGCCCATAAAAGTCATTTTACTTCCGGGTTCTACACTTTTCATGCGTGAAATAGACATCAATGTTGTGCTTTTGCCTGCACCGTTAGCCCCGATAATACAGACAATTTCACCTTCATCGATGTGGAAATTAATTCCATGTAACGCCTTAATATTCCCGTAGGAAGAATGTAAATTCTCAACTGATAACAACATCAGGTTTTAACCCCTTTTCCTAAATAGGCTTCGATTACTTTGGGGTTATTTTGAATCTCTTCGGCATTACCTTCGGCAATAATCTCCCCAAAATCCAAAGTCTGGATACGTTCGCAAAGATCCGTTACAAATTTCATTCTATGTTCTATAAGTAAAATGGCAACTCCTGTTCTTTCGTGTATATGTCGGATTATGTTAATTAAATTTATAAGCTCTTCGGTGTTCATCCCGGCAGTAGGCTCATCCAACAGGAGCAGTTTAGGATTAACTGCTAAGGCACGGGCTATTTCCACCCTCCGCTGTAAGCCATAAGGTAAATTCGGTACCAACTGGTCTGCCAATTTACCAATACCTACCAGGTCCATTATTTTTAATGCTTTTTCGGTGTTTTCTTTTTCCTGTCGATTTCGTTTGCCTGTGCCAAAAAAAGCACCGATTAAACCATAAGTAATTTGAGAGAATTGAGCCATTTTGATATGCTCCAGGACACTCATGTGACGCCAGAGCCGAAGGTTCTGAAAGGTCCTGCCCAGTCCAAGTGCAGCAATTTCATAGGGAGGTAATTTAATAAGATCCTTTCCGAGAAAGAATACTTTCCCCTCTGTCGGTTTAAATACTCCGGTAATAAGATTAAAAATTGTTGATTTTCCGGCGCCGTTCGGACCGATGAGCCCATGTATTTCCCCGGGTTCAATCCGAATACTGTAGTCGTGAACTGCCCGTAATCCTGCAAAAAAGTGTGTCATATGTTCGACGTTAAGTAATGGCATATTATTTATCTTCTTCCATTTTATTTTTCGCCCTTAATAGTTTTTTTGGATCGAATTCCCTGAAAGCAATAAGCCCGGTCGGACGAAAAATCATCACCAGAATAAGCAAGACAGGAATAATGATCCATTTGAATATTTGTGTGGGCCGCAGCATTTCGCTGAGTAAATTAAACCCAACCGCACCAACAATAGAACCGACAACAGAATTCAGGCCGCCGAAGTAAACCATGGCCAGAACTTCTGCCAATTTTTTTATACCAAAGCTGCCGGGGTTTACATAGCGCATCACATGTGCAAAGAGTCCGCCTGCAATACCTGCCCAGAAAGCAGCAAACATAAAAGCTGTCATCTTGGTCTTTTTTGTGTTAATCGTCATAGCGTCTGCCGCCGTTTCATTATCACGCACCGCATTCAGCGCTTTGCCCAGAGTCGAACGCACGAAGTTATTAATAATCCAGACTGATAGCACGGTCCATAAGAATACTACCGGTAATGTAGCCAAATCCGGCTGGTTCATAAAACCGCGCGCACCCCCGAATATCTGCAGGTTTTCAAGGAGACTTTTTATAATGAATGTGAATGCAAGTGAAATAATAGCCAGATAGTCGCCGCGGGTACGAAAAGCAGGAATTGCCACTAATAAAGAAAAAAGAGAAGCGAGCAATCCACCCAAGATCAGTACGACCGGAAATAAAAACGGTGCTAAAGCCGGCGGCAGCAATGCCGCACCCAAAACGCTGTCATTAACAAAAAAAAGTACAGTTAGAATAGAAGCTGTGTAAGCACCTAGAGCTATAAAGCCGGGATGTGAACAGGAAAATTCTCCCATATACCCGTTTATAACATTTAAACTTAAAGTAACAATAATGGCTATCAGCATGAGTTTGGCTAAAAGAACCCGATAGTCGTTCATAACCGCCCATGTGTTTATAATGAAATAAAACAAAACGATATGCATAACCGCCGATATCCAGAATGGGTATTCCTGCAATTTGCCGGCGATATAATTGGTCAAAGATCTTGTTAACCGGGCAACAATAGCAATTGGCAGGACATAGATAATCAGTATGTAAGTAATTACGCCGGGAATAAGTAAAGGCTGTTTAATCACTACAGTAAACCCGAAAAGAGCCGGTATATCACTCATACCAAAAACCAAGGCAAAGTAAGTACCTGTAAAGGTTTCTAAAATTGCTGACGCCAGCATACCTAACAGCCACCCTAATATAGGTACCTGTCTGTAAGGAGCCCATAGTTTATTACGGTATGTTTTAAATTTGTTCTGCTCTGCCGGTACCTGACCCGTTGTTTTCATAAATAGTTCCTTTGTGTCACTATAAATATAATATCGCCCATCATAGCCTCAACTTGGCACTAAAAGGTTCGCCAAAAAAACCATTGGGAAGAAAAGTAAGAATCAGCAAAATTATAGAGTAGGCAATAAAATCCCGCATTGTCGAAGGAAAAATCATGACAACAAAGATCTCGATAAATCCCATCAGGAATCCCGCAGAAGCGGCACCTAAAACGGAACCGCGCCCTCCGAGGATTGCTGCTACAAACGCTTTCCACCCGATTATAATACCCATATAGGGACCTAAGACCGGGTAAGCAATACCGAAGAGCACTCCGGCTGCTGCTGCCAGACCCGAACCTAAAGCAAACGTCAGCGCAATGATAGTGTTCAGAGGAACACCCATAAGAGGCGTTATAACAAAATCGTAGGCCATTGCCCTCATGGCCATGCCCCATTTAGTCTTACGAATGAACAGGTGAAGCATAAAGGTCAGGGATAAAGCGATAATTATAATGATGATTTTTTGATTGGTAATGTAAACACCGGAGATATTGTATACTTCAGGTTTAATCAGGGGAGGGAAAGCCAAGCGGCTTGCCCCTAACAGGGCAAGGTTACCTGTTTCTAAAATTATGCCGATCATAAGACCGGTAATAGCAGCCGAAGCCCGGGGAGCATCACGTAACGGCCGATAACCTATTCGCTCCACAGCCATGCCGACGAGAGCATTCAAGAACATGGCTATAAGCATAGTTAATGTGAGAATAAGCCAGCTGGGAAGAATTATATTGCCTACAGCTGCCAGTGCGACAAGCCCGGTGGCCGTGAAGAAGCCAATATAAGCTCCGACCATAAAGATATCCCCGTGAGCAAAGTTAAAAAGCATAAGTACGCCGTATACCATAGTATACCCTATAGCAACAAGAGCGTAAAAACTGCCCCATTGCAGCCCGTTTACTACGTTTTGTAAAAAATACTGCATTTAAATAGCACCTCGTTCCTATTAAAGAAAGACGATATAAAGATTCTTTATACCGTCTTTTATAACCGACGCCCGTTTTTTAGACGAGCATCGATTTGTTTTTTGTCAGTCATTCCGTGATAGTATTGTCACTTATTTACGGCTTCACCTGCTTAAAGAATGTAAATTGTCCCTTGTCATTGATTCTTACAATAACCGCGCTTTTAACCGGATCACCGTTTCCGGTAAATGTCATTTCGCCGGTAATACCCTTGAAATTTTTAACCTTCGCCAGCGCATCACGTACATTCTTCCTGTCAGTACTAATATTTCCCGTAAGTTTCCCTGTATTCTGAATGGCGGTTTTCGCAAGGTTCAAAGCATCCCAGGTCAGTGCCGCAACATCATCGGGAATATAGCCATATTTGGCTTTATAGCGGTCGATGAACACTTTCGTAGCACCTTTAGCACCGGCAGCAGCATAATGCGTACTAAAGAAATCACCGTAGACATCTTTTCCTGCCAGTTTTACAAGTTCGGCAGAACCCCAGGAATCGCTTCCCATAATAACGTTCTTCCAGCCTAATTGGTGAGCTTGTTTAACAATAAGTGCTACTTCATTGTAATACTGCGGAGTAAAGAGAAATTGTGCACCCGACTTAATAATATCGGTGAGCTGAGCACTAAAATCTTTATCACCTGTTGTGAAACTTTCATATGCTACAACAGAACCGGGACCATGAAGCTTTTCCCATGCCTTTTTAAAGAACTCCGCCAACCCTTTGGGATAATCACTTGCTATATCATAGAGGACAGCTGCCTTTGTATAGTGGAAGTGACTTGTGACGAAATTAGCAATAACTTTACCCTGAAACGGATCCAGAAAGCAGGCACGAAAAACCCATGGACGGTTAAGCGTAGTCTTTGGATTAGTTGACCACGGGCTTATCATCGGGGTCTTATAATTGTTGGCTACTTCACCGGCAGGAACTGCCTGCTTGGACGACTGCGGGCCAATAATAATAAGAACCTTATCCTGTGTGATCATCTTTGTATTGGCCTTGACAGCGGAAGCTGCTTTCGACTCATTATCCTGGATGTCCAATTGAACCTTGTACATTTTACCACCAACTTCCAGGCCGCCAGCTTTTTTAATATCTGCCAGCCACATTTTGGCGGAATCGACGGTTCCTTCTCCCACCTTTGGGATACTGCCTGTAAGCGGGGCATTAATCCCAACTTTGATCACATTGGTCTCGGCTTTACCTGCTGCCGAGACAGCAGTAAGAGGAAGGATCAGAACCAGCGCCAGTAGTATAATACATTTTCGCATATCGTTACCTCCTGAAAAAATATTTTTTAACTAAAAACCAAATACTAATTCTTGTCAAGAAGAATATCGGATCAGGACCGGATTTTATCAATTTGCTTTAGAATTAGCCTTTATACGGATATACGGAAAAAAAATTAAATTGATATCCCCGGGCATGATTATATTTTTTAATCATGCTATTGTCTAAACCCTTATGTAATGCTTATATTCTTTTATATTGATTAGAGGAGGGGGTGATGAGGTTCACCCCGGGGATTCAACCTGTACTGCCGGAATAATTTTCTAACCTGTCAAATCGGAATCGACAGTTGAATAACCGAATAAAGTCTACCGGCTGATGACCTCTGGAAGAAATTAACGGATTTCTCCCGGAGGTTTTTTTTAAGAAGAGGATTGCCATGATCTATATGAACCTTAAATCCGCCTTTAAGAAAGACGGGTGCCCTATATGCAGACTGTTGCGTGAACAGGAGGAAAGGTACTTTTTTAACCTGCTCTACGAAAATGTCAATGACGGGCCGACACGAGGCCTGATAATCGACAGTATGGGTCTTTGTTCCTATCATGCATGGGAACTCCAGGCAAGAGAGTTAAAGGAATGGAACGATGGACTCGGTACCGGTATAATATATGAGGACCTGGCAGGCCGTGTTCTAAATGAACTTTCACATTACTTAAGCCCCTTAAAACAGCATCTTTTCGAAAAATATAAGGATTCGAAAACCGGAATTAACGGGCAGCCCGGCTCCAAAACAGATGCGGGACGAACCGGCAGACGGAAGAGCTTTTTACCGGGGAAATATATCTTAAAGATTATTAACGCAGTAACTAAAAAGAAAAAACCCTCCGAAGCTCTCGCCGAAAGATTGTCACCGGAAAAAGAATGTCATATATGTAAATCTCTTAACCAATCGGAAGAAGCCTACCTCGAATGGCTTGTAAGCGGTTTATTCGCTCCTGAATTCCGGGAGGCTTATCTTGCTTCCGGCGGACTCTGCCTGCCGCACCTGCGAAAGATACTTAAATTCGTCGAAGAAAAATGGGCCGCTTATATTTTAATAGACAAGGCTAAAAGAGAACTTAAGGTCCTCGACAACAATCTTAAAGAATATGTGCGGAAACATGCATGGGATTTCAGATTCGAACCCAAATATCCCGAAGAACAGGCCTCATGGATACGTGCAGTCGCATTCTTTGCAGGCGAATACAGGGGCAATGCAGCGGATACGGTTATTTCCACAAGAGAAAAAGCCCTGTACGATTACGGCAGGCATTCGCCTCATCATCCGACAGAAACGTAAAATAAATCCTTAAAATGATCTTGATTAAAATCCGGGAATATTAAGGAGATGTAATATGGAAGTACAGGAACTGTCCTTCGGAAAAATTGTAATCGACGGGAAAGTTTACGATAGAGATATTATCATATCCAACGGTAAAACGGAATTCCGTAAAAAATCCGTTTCAAGAATGATGAAGGGAAAGTACGGACATACACCGTTAACAATACATGAAAATATTCCCTGGGAATGCAAGATGCTTATCGTGGGTACGGGGATGTACGGAAGCCTGCCCGTAACAGAAGATGTGTACAAGAAGGCAAAAGCGCTCGGCGTTGAACTGATTTTAAAAAGGACAAAAGAGGCGGTTAAAAATATAAATGCACCCGGTACGAACTTAATTCTGCACATTGCCTGCTGACTTCTAAGAAAATACTCGTTATAACCGATGCTCATATGTTAAAATCTCTACAAGTTTTCCAATCATGATGTTAAATTCTATTTCATCGAAACCGTTAAAAACAAGATCAGCGCTGTTTAATCTTTCCCTGCTGCCTATCCCGACGGAAAGCATACCGGCCCTTTCCGCAGCCTCTATCCCTGCCAAGGAATCTTCGAATACAACACAACATCCGGGAACAACGGACAGCATTTTCGAGGCCAGTAAGAATTGATCAGGTTCGGGTTTCGTCCTTTTAACCGAATAGCCATCGAGAATAACATCAAATTTATCTCTTACTCCGAGCATTGTTATTACTTCATCCGTATTCTTAGAAACAGAGGCCACTGCAATTCGTCCTCCCTTCTCTCTGATACGATCCAGAACATTCAAAACTCCCGGGAAGAGAGATTCCGGAGTAATTCTTTTGATATAACCACGGTAATATGAATTTTTAAGCGCGAGAAGCTTTTCGAATGAACTGCTGCCCGGATTTCTTCCCCCTAAAAGAATACGCAAACATTCATGCCGTGAAACACCTTTGAAATTCTCATTTTTTTCCCTGTCGAATGGTATTTTAAGCTCTTCCGCAATCCTCTTCCAGGCCAGATAGTGAAATTCCGATGTATCTGTAAGTACACCGTCGAGATCAAAAATAAAACCTTCCACTTTTCTTTTCATAATTAACTCCTGTTACTATTATCCAAAGCGCTTTGGATAAATTATCCGGTATTATCAGCAAAATACAATGATATGTCAATGACCCGGATTATCACAATTCGGAGTTAAAAATCGAAATTTATAGTTATTGATGAAAAGAAACGGTAAGTGTATACTATTAGATGTTAATCTCTGAACAAACACATGCTGTCAAAGCATAAGGATAGTTATGGGAAAACATTCAAAAGGTACCGGCAGCAGGGAAAAGGAGAACAGGAAGAACACACCCCGGGACATAGAGCATCGCAATAATACCGGCAGGCAGTCTGATAAAAAATCCGAACTGATGATACTTCAGAGGATTAACAATACTCTTGTTAATACATTAAGTCTGCACGATGTTCTGCAGATAATCACGGATGGCATGATAGATACCTTCGGGTTCGCCGGCAGTATTATCTTTACAAACGATGAAAAACATAACTGTCTTGTGCTTAAAGCACTGTCCTACAACTCTAAAATTATTGCCATGGTGGAAAAATTAACCGGCTACACTCTTAAGAATCATAGATTTAACATAGATAAAGACGAAATCTACCAGCGCCTCTATAACGACCGTCAGCCTATTATGACCACCGACATCACCGGCATGCTTGCCAGGTTAACCGGAAATGAAACAACGAAAAAATTAGCTTCGGCTATAACAAGACTTATAAAACTGAAGTCAGTATTATTAATTCCGCTGACAAGGAAAAACGACCTGCTGGGCATACTGGTCGTGGCCTCCGGGAGATATATGAACCGGGAAGATCTTGCCCATGTTCAGGCTTTTGCAGATCAATCGAGCATAGCGATCGAAAGGGCAAAGCTTATCGAGGATGAGCGGCAGAGAGCTATGGAATTGTCCGCTCTGCATACTACTTTGCTGGAAGTTACATCCCGAACGGATACACCTCAGCTTTTAAAAACAATTATCGAAAAAGCTGTCGAACTTCTGAAAGCCGATGCAGGCTCTATTTACTTGTATGATAAAACAAAAGACAAATTAATCCTCCACATGGCAAGCGGTTATCTCGAAAAATACATCGATATCGAACTCGAACCCGGTGAAGGCATGGCTGGCAAAGTTTTTAACAGCGGTGAACCAATGATTATAGACAACTATCAGTCATGGGAGGGCCGGGCATCTGTTTATGAGGCTGATCTCCCTTTTACGGCTGTAATGGAATTACCCTTAAAATGGCACGGAAAGGTACCGGGAGTTCTTGCTATAACCGCCGACAGCAAACGAAGAACTTTTACCAAGGATGATATATGGCTTGCAATGCTGTTTGCCGACCAGGCTGCCATCGCCGTTGCTAATGCACGCTTACTGGATAAGGCACAAAAGAATACTGTCGATCTTAAGAACAAGGTCAGGGACATGCAGCTGGTTAATCAGCTTTCACAAATAGTCAG
>QILZ01000398.1 GCA_003233545.1 Spirochaetales bacterium | reverse complement strand
TCCCCACCCATTTTTTATATTCGGTTTCATCGGCCATGAGCTCTTTATTCCCCATGATCGAATTAAGGAATTTATCTCCTTCTCCCCGGAGTTCGGTTATACTGCTACTTAAGGTATTAAAATGCTGTAAAGCCAATGAAGGAAATTGAACATGGCGTGTTATGTTAAACTCTTTTCCCTCTTTATCCTTGATAGTTTCCACAATAATATCGTAACCCTCGCTGAGTTTATCAGCATCTTTATACTGCAGGCTGTAATTCTTAATTCTTTCTTTAAGTTCTTTGTACTTAATAAAATTGTACGCATTTACAAACCGGACATCGTCCTGTTTTACTTCCGATAAAATGGTATCGAGACGGTGTATCATCGAGGATGCATCACTGATCTGAGTATTCATATCGAACTTAAGGCTATCCACGCTTTTATAATACTCTCTATAGCTTTTCCAGAGCTCTTTATCCTTTGCAAGTTCACCCTTTACTTCCGATAATTTCTCTCTTGCAGCGATAATCATATCTTTGGATACCGTATCGGCCATTCCTGCTGCAGGCATGGAGAGCAGCAGTTTATCGAGCTTTCTGAACGTTTCCGTTTCTCTAATTTTTTCCTGCGCAAAAAGATAGACAGGCAGCTTTTCTTCGATGATTTTAAGGCCCTCCCGATCGACGGAAAGGTTCTTATTCATGAATATTCTTGCTTCCCATAGTGCCGTAAGCTCCGAATAAATATAGTAAAATATATATGCATTCTTAAACCGGGTGTCGGCGGCTGTATATCCGGCTGTGTTAAAAGAATCCTTTCCTCTCGCTAAAAACAGGGCGGCGCTTTCTTTAACCTTTTCTGCGAGAGTTCCAAGCATAGTTTCCCAGTATATCTCTACTGCTGCAAGGATGCCTTCCCTTTCCGTCCTGGTTTTTCTCCCTGTCGTAACCGAATATGCATAGTAAAGGAAGTAATCATCCTGATTCTTCCCTGAATGTTCTTTAATATATTTATTCTCATTATCGAAGACCAGGGCGGAGTTATATATTATGTTTCTTAATACGGCAATTTTTCTTAATTCCGCAATAAGTCTGCCGGCTTCTACGGAAAATTTACCAGGTTCCAGGCCGGAAACCAGCAGCGCGACGGAAGTATACAGCTTGTCGATTTCAGGGCCTGATTTTATAAAATCATCAACAGCTTTCCGAAGTCCGGATAAAGCATTTTCTACGGAGTTTTTTACAACATTCCCATAAGATGCCTTCTGAAATTCTTCCCTGTGAAGGGTAAACCCCTGAATATACGTTTTCATAGCATCGAAGTATAGCCCGTCTTTAAGTTCTTTAAGACCTTTATTCATAATTTCTTTAAAGCGGTTAAGATTATATACAACTTCGGCTCCCCTTTTAGCCCTGATCAGAGATTCCAATGTTGATATATTGGGATGAGGATTAAGATCCTCCAGATCTTTAATTATTTTTAAAGCCTTTTCGACATTGTGCTGTTCGAACAGAACCTTGATAAGTTCACTGTATTTGCTGTTATAGTTATCTAAAATACCTCTTACCTCTCCGATTCTCTTTTCCACTTCATCCATCATTTCGGGATGCAGCCTGGCTATCTCGGTTAACTTCGAGAGGGCATCATTGTACTGCTTTTCAGCCATCAGTTTATCCACGGCATCGAAGGTTTTTTCTCTCTGACCACCCGCGGAAACATGATAAAGTACTGAAACGGAAAGGATAATTAATAGTATCTTTACCCTGTTTATTTTAAGCAGTTTTTAATCTCCTTATAATATCTACCGGAACTGCATCTGATTACTATTTTATACTATTATCGACAAAAAACAGAGGTTACACTATTTAGTATGATAAATCATAGCATTAAAACCGATAAAATAATTGGGAAGAAACATAGAAAATCAGATACTTTAGTGGTATATTTAAAGCAGGTAATGAAAAATTTTTATCTATCCGTAATTTTTCTCTTAATCGTAATACTGCCCCTTACGGGGGAGGATAATAATTTATACTACAAATTACAAGATATCTTCAGTAATAATGCCGATCCCAATACAGGTCTGACAGTTTTCCCTACCCTGGAAATACCGCTTGGCGGGAAGTATGAAGGAATGGGCACTGCCTTTGCCGCTGTTGCAGATGATTTAGGATTCTTAGAATCCAATCCGTCCGGCAGTTCTACGCTCAAATATACCGAACTTGCCTTTCTTCATCACAGCTGGATTGCAGATTCGAACCTGGAAGGTGT
The DNA here is from genome assembly GCA_003233545.1 of Spirochaetales bacterium. Classification (GTDB taxonomy): domain Bacteria; phylum Spirochaetota; class Spirochaetia; order SZUA-6; family SZUA-6; genus SZUA-6. The sequence continues at coordinate 10,386 of QILZ01000398.1, read as the reverse complement.
GCTGTACAGTATTCGTATTAACGATTTAGGGATTGGTTTCGGAGGCAAATTTCTCTACCTGCCCTTTACCGAATACAATGACTGGGCGGAAAGATCCGGCAAGGGCACTATATCCGAAACAGTCGGAACATTAAATGTATCATATAATTTCTTTTCGAACTATTACTTCTACGGTCTGTCCGCCGGTGCCAACCTTAAAATAGCCTATAGAAACATTCCTGCTGCTATATATCCCGGACAATCGGCATTCAGTATCATGGCTGATTTAGGTCTGCTTACCCGTTTAAATTTTCTCAAATTCTTCTTCTCAAGGTCAAAGAATTTTTCTATGGGCCTGGTAATTAAGAATTTGGGACCATTTGTCCTGACAGAGCCTCTTCCTACCGTAGCGACAGCAGGGATTGCATACTCCCCCATACGTCCTCTGATCATGTCTTTTGATTTTAACTACCCCATAAGTTTCGATCCTGCAGATTATCCCGCTGAAAAATGGAACTTAGCAGGCGGAGTAAATGTAAATATTACCGATTTTTTATCGATCCAGGGAGGCTTTCATTTTAAAGGCGACAATCCGAGTATCAGTATCGGAAGCATGTTAAATTTAGATTCCGTTAGTTTTGTTACTAATTATAATATCGATTTAAGCGGAAGACTTAATCCGCTTGACAAATTCAGCGTGGAAGCCAGGCTTAACTTAGGGGACAGAGGAAGAGCCGCGAGGCAGGACAAAACGGACAACTTGTATCTTAACGGAATAGAGGCCTATGCCCATGGTAATAATGCCGAAGCAATAAAATACTGGGAACAGGTTCTCGAAATCGACCCGAAATATACTCCGGCACGGGAAAATATCGAGACAGCTAAGAAAGCTCTTGAACTTCAGAAACAAATGGAAGAAAAACAGCGGGTCGGAGAATAAATATTGACAATTCTTTCACGAAAACTTATTCTTAAGTAACGTGGAAGGTAATAATAGCAGGAAACAACCGGAAAAATCCATTCCCGAACAAACGTTACGGAGGATACCCCTTTATCATCAAATACTCGGGGAAATGGATAGGCAGGGCAACGAACATGTTTCTTCCAAACATCTTGCACAATTTTTTCAGGTCGACGATACACAGGTACGAAAAGATGTTGCTATTATAGGTTATAAGGGAAAACCCAAATCCGGTTATTCGGTTAAAGGCTTAAAAAATGCAATAGAAGATTTTCTCGGAATCAACTACCAGAATACTGCTATCCTGGTCGGCGCCGGGCATCTTGGTTCCGCCCTGGCACAGTACCCGGGTATGGGAGAGTACGGATTAAAACTGATAGCCGTTTTTGATAATGATAAATCCAAAGCCGGTGATGTACTCGGTTCTTTTACTATTCTCCCCTTAGAAGCACTTCAGCGGGTAGTCAGAAGTTACGATATCGGGATAGCTATTATTACTGTCCCAAAAGAAGCGGCCCAATCTGTCTGTAACCGTATCGTATCGCTTGGAATTAAAGCTATCTGGAATTTTGCACCCACACAACTGTCCGTCCCTGAGAATGTCACTGTTCGTAATGAAAATATAGCAACAGGAATTGCTCTGCTTTCGCACTATCTAAAAACACACAAGGGGACACATAGAAGCTGGAAAGAACGTGAAAAGAATAAAGTGCCGCCGAAAAAAGTAATAGAGATTTTTAACAAATATCAGCCGAAACGGGAATATCTTATTCCTATCCTGGAAGAAACACAGAAGATATACAACTACCTGCCGGAGGATGTTTTGGAATTTATTGCCGATTTTTTAAATATTCCTATCGGCAGTCTCATCCAGACCATAAAATTTTACAGTAATTTTAAACTTATTCCCCCGGCAAGGTATCAGATTAAGATATGCATAGGGGAAACATGCCAGAGAAAAGAGGCACTGGAAATTCTGGAATCAGTTTCAAAACAGCTCAATATCGGGGCGGGAGAAACAACAAAATCAGGTTTGTTCTCATTGGAAGCGGTACCATGCCCGGGAGTATGTTCGGAAAGTCCTGTTGTTACAATAAATGATATGATCTACAAGAAAATTCATGTGGGTCAGCTCAGTAAAATAATAGGTGATCTGTTAAAGAAGGGAAGTTCGGCTGTTGCTGATAAAAGCCCTGCTTAAAAGGCAGGTAAGTTACTTAAGGCTCGAAATATTCTTTTTGAATAATTTGTAAACTGCATACAACGGATAATCAAGGTTTTTAGATTCTACAAGTTCCTTCTCTGCCCTGCCGTTTACGAATCTCTTAAAGTGTTTTTCCTCCCGTTTAAGACGCTTAAAGTTAAATCTGTTTTCCAGAAGACGTAAAAATTGGACTACCTCTTCCCTGTCCTCTAACCCTGAGATTTTGTATTTATATTCGGGAGCAACTATCTGCTTTATCACATCATTAAACTTTCCCGACTCATTTTCATAAAGAATCATTTCCACTTTTTTTAAAAAATCACTTTCTGTAAATTCTATCCTGTCGACTTTAGACCGAAGCTCAACTCTCTTTTTCATCGCTCCGTCGGAATTCATATCCTTTCTGCCGAACATAATATACGCGAAAATACCTGCTCCAAGACCTAAAACAGTTTCATCGATCATTGGTATCGGATCTCTTACGACAAAGGAGAAAAATAAGTAGGTTATAAGGAAAACACCTGTAGAGATAAGAAACTTGGAAATAAAATGTTTATCAAAAATCCAATTCTTTACCGCCGCTTCCACAAGTCTGTAAAGCTCATTTCTGAACATTGTAAGTGTTTCTACCCTTGGTTCCCCCCCGTACCGTCCTTTTACCTCACAATGTTCCAATGCATACAGAAATTTCTCAGGAGTGGTAAAGGGGTGCAGAATTATAAAACTCCCGTCCTTACGTGTTATATGGAATATATATTTTATTTCTTTCTCAACCATTATATTTTACAGCGAGCGAGGGGAATTGAACCCCCGGCACGAGCTTGGGAAGCTCGGGTATTACCATTATACGACGCTCGCTTACCTGTTTTGAATATAGCAAAGCCTTTCTGCATTGTCAATCGAACCTGGCCGCAAATACCTAACTTCCCGATATAGCCTGCTGACGTATCTCTTCCCTGTTAAAAATATACAGTATAAGTTCGGTATCATTAGAAACAATATACGGTACGGAGATAGGTCCGCCGGGATGTTTCATTCTTAGCAGAGTTGTCGTTCCCTCCGGCGAAACCGCGTCGAGTCTTATATCCACAAGAATAGGATAATCGGGAAGGATATATTTAAAAACACCGAATACATTATTCTTTCCCAGTACTGTCGGTTTTGTCATTTCCAGCTGAACAACCGTTCCGTACGGAACCTCGCTTTTTGCCTGCGGATTCTGAGAAACCACAATACCTCTTCCCTCATTTTTTTCCGCATCCCTTACGGTAAAAACAAAAGGCATATTCTTTTTAGCCAGATTCTCCACTACCTGCTGAAAGGGCATATCCTTATAATCGGGCACCTCTATAAGCTCACCCTTCGGACCTTTACTCACAACAAATTCAAGATAAGTAACATCGCTGACCGGGGTGCCGGGTTTCGGCTTCTGTTCCAGGATTGTCCCTGCAGGGCTCTTATCATTGAATTTATACATAACAGCATCTTCTTTAATTTTAAGCATTGCTTTGTGAGAGGCAAAAAGGGTCTGGAGATGAATCCGCACATCATTGACATTCTGACCGATAAAATTCTCGACCCTGTCGACTATGGGACCTTTACTGACGATAAGGGTCACCTTTCTGCCCGCTTTTACAGCGGATCCGGGATTCGGAACCTGCTGTATAATAATTCCTTTGCCGTAGTCCGAAGAATAACGCACCTGTACTTTGGAGTATAATTCTTTATCCTGAAGATCTACGAGAGCGGTAATAATATCTTTTCCGACAACATTCGGCACCAGGGTTTCTTCCGTTCCTTTTACCGAAAGAGAAAATGCTATTACACCCGCAATTACCATTAATGTAAAGATGCTTATAAAGAGAAAAATCGTTATTTTCAGATTTTTCGTTTCACGCGAATCCGACTCGTTAGGCAATATTCTTTTTACACGATTAACAAACTGCTTCATTTCTATCCTCCAAGCACAGCACCTATTATCCCGGGGTGTCCGTTTAAAAATTCTTTCCAGAGCATTGCCTTCCGATACTCCGGCTGCACTTCCTGTATACAATAAACTCCCTTACCGGTATTGACAAGAAAACCATATTTTTCATCGGCTGTCAGTACTTTTCCCGGAGGTTTATCGATTCTTTCTCTCTCCGACGGATGAATACATCCGCTTTTTACCGTAAGTCTTCTCCGTGCCATATAGGTATATCCTCCGGGCCACGGATTGTACGCACGTACCATTCTGTCTGTATCAACCGCACTGTTTTTCCAATCTATAAAACCATCCTGTTTCCTGATCTTTTTACAGTAAGTTGCTTTGCTTTCATCCTGAGCTTCCGATCGTATGGTACCACGTTCCATGCCGTCGAGAACGTCTATGAGCAGACCGCTTCCCAGACCGGACAGCAAGGATGTGAGTAAAAAAGTGGTTTCCCTTCCGTTAAGCTTATATACAGTTTGACCGAGAATCTCTCCGCTGTCAACTTTTAAACTCAGTTTCTGTACCGTTACGCCTGTCTCGGATTCACCGCCAAGTATTGCAGCGGGAATCGGAGATGGCCCCCTGTACTTCGGAAGAAGGGAAGGATGGAGATTGATACCTCCTTTCGGAAAAAGCTGTAAGAAGGATTCTCCGAAAATCTTCCCGTATGCCGCAACGACAAGGATTTCAGGTTTTAAATCTGCAATCATCAGCTCCACGTTTTTATCGAGTCTTTCAGGCTGCAGAACATTCAATTTTAACTCTTCCGCTTTTACTTTAACAGGGGGGGGCTTAAGACGATGTTTTCTGCCCTTAAGTATATCAGGAGCTGTCAGGACTCCACATACCCTGTGTTTCCCGTTTATCTTTTCAAGCGGGGTTACTGCGAAAGAAGGCGTACCTGCAAAGAGAATTCTCATTAAGCCCCGGCTTTCCTTGTGTAGTTTTTTAAAAGTCTTTCTTTCTTTTTTCCATTTAACCTGTCTATAAAGAGAATTCCGTTTAAATGGTCGTATTCGTGCAGGATAACCCTTGCCAGAAGCCCGTCTGCATCCAGTGTAAAAGGTCTGCCGCTTTCATTCCATGCCTGTATTTTAACGGCATAGGGGCGTGTGATATCCGCATTAATTCCGGGAATACTTAAACAGCCCTCCTCATAGATATCTTCTTCTACTGCAGTCTCTATAATCTCCGGGTTAATAAATACCCGGGGCATATCTTTCGGGGAATGTGAAATAAACACCCGTACAGGTCTGCCGATCTGTACAGCTGCAAGACCTATTCCCTTTCCTTCGTACATAGTCTCGAACATCCCCTCTATAAAATGCTTTATTTCATCATCTATTTCGGGGATCATAATAGAACTTTTATTAAGAACCGGTTCACCTAAAGTAACAATCTTATACATAGTAATTTCCCTACGTTAAAATAAGAAATAGCAGAAGGATTGTCAATAATACAGACCGGCGATTTATACAGCGGATTTTTAAATACAACAACACTTTACAGATACCTCATAAGAAAACCTTAAGGAACTATCAGAACCATACCGGTAAAATTAAAGCAAAGACACGGGATCCACATCGATCTCCAAATAAATACCGGAAGGAATGGAAAAATCATTAAGTGATTTCCGTATAACACTGTGTAAAGATGAGAAATCCGAAGACCGAAAAAGCAGCTGATACCTGTGATTGTGGGCAATCACAGCGAGAGGACATTCCACGGGACCGAGAACTTCCATGCCCCTCGATAAATAATCCTTTGTCGTATGCCAAAAACTCTTAGCAGCCGATTCCGCGGAACCTTCCTTTTTTCCCCGAAACACAAGCCGTATCAATCTGTAAAACGGAGGGAATTTAAGCTCTGCTCTCTGTCTTATCTCGGAACCGTAAAAATTGTCAGGTTCACCTGCCGCTGCCAGCCTTATCACATCGTTATTCGGTTTATATGTCTGAATTATCACATGACCGTCAGGAATAATTCTTCCTGCTCTGCCTGCAACCTGTGTAATCAACTGGAAAGTTTTCTCCTGCGAACGAAAATCCGGTAACTGTAAATCGGTATCGGCGAGAACTATTCCGACAAGTTTAACGCCCGGGAAATTTAATCCCTTCGCCACCATCTGAGTTCCAAGTAAAATATCCGTTTCCCCTTTTCTGAAATTTGATAGTATATCCTTTAATCTTTTCTTCTTTCTTACCGAATCCGTATCGACCCTCTCCATTCTGTATTCCGGAAAGACAGAACTTATTTCCTCCTCGACCCTTTCCGTACCGAAACCGGAATATCCCACATCGAGGGAACGGCATGCCGGGCATTGCATAATGGGTTTCGTCTTATACCCGCAATAGTGGCATACCATAAGATTTTTCGATTTATGGTATGTCATAGGCACGGAACAGTTTCTGCACTTCATCTCATAACCGCATGACCTGCAATGAAAGTAATATGCAAACCCCCTTCTGTTTAAAAAGAGAATTACCTGTTTCCCTTTGTTTACCGTATCGCGGACAGCTTCGACAAGACGCCCGGATAATAAAGACCGCTCCTTCCGCATGTCGACAATTTCGATACCGGGCATTCTGCCTCCGCTGAGTCGTTTAGGCAGGCTTAATTCTGTAATAATTCCATTTTTCATATAATGATAGGCTTCCACGGACGGAGTGGCACTGCCCATAAGCAGAACGGCATTTTCCTCTCTGCTTCTGTGCATGGCAATCTGCCGTGCATGATACCGGGGTGTGGAATTGGATTTATACGTACCCTCATGTTCCTCGTCGATAATGACGGCTCCGAGATTTTTAACGGGTGCAAAAACAGCGCTTCTGGCACCTATTGCAATAACAGTTTCCCCCCTCATCAGTCTCATCCATTCTTTAAGCCGCTGAGAAGGGGATAATCCCGAATGAAGCACGGAAATACTGCCGCTGAATTTTTGTGAAAACAGTTCGATAACCTGGTGTGTAAGTGAAATTTCGGGAACAAGGTATATTACTCCTCTCCCGTTTTCGACCATTTTTTCGGTTACCCTTAAGAAGACTTCGGTCTTCCCCGAGCCCGTTACCCCGTGAAGGTAATAAAATCTGCTGTCATTTTTTAGAATCTTTTCTATTGCATTCTTCTGCTGGGAGTCCAGAGAAAAACTCTTTAATTCCGTTTTTTCAGAAGAATAATAATCGGCATCAGCCTCTCTTCTGCCTCCGGGCAGCATTGCGGAGAGAGCTTCTCCGAGGCTGCAGAGATACATACCGGAAACCCAATGTGCAAGGTCAAGAATATTCTTATTAAACAACGGCTCCGAATCTACGACTCTTTGTACCTCTTTAAGGTACGGGACAGTTACAGGTAATTCATCATGTACCGCCAGTACATAACCTGTCATCCTTCTGCTTCCGAAGGGCACCATTACACGCATGCCTGTTTCAAGTGCAGCCTCTTTATCGATCCGGTAAAAAAAAACTTTGTCGACGGGCAGGTTAAAAACTACTTCGGGATACTTATCCATTATTAATCACAGTCTTTAAAAGCTTAAGATCATCCCATACACGGGGACGCAGAGAAGGATTCCTTAATACACCGCTCGGATGATAGGTAGTAACAAGAGGAATATCCTTATAATGGTACAGTTTCCCCCTCAAAGCTCCTATTCCGATCGATCTGCCTGTCATAATTTGGGAAGCTATTCGTCCGACAGTCAGAATCACCTCAGGCTTCAGAATCTCTATCTGCTTTTCGAGATAGGGGAAACAGGCAGATGATTCTTCCGGTTTCGGGTCCCTGTTATCAGGCGGACGGCATTTTACGATATTTCCGATAAAACAATTCTTTTCACGGGATAAACCTACTGCGGCAAGCCATTTATCGAGATATCTGCCTGCTCTGCCCACAAAGGGCCGGCCCGTTCTGTCTTCCTCCGCACCCGGACCTTCACCAATAATCATAACAAGAGGATTTACAGCTCCTTCCCCGGGTACCGGATTTGTCCTTAATTCGGATAAACCGCAGAGACGGCATGCTTTTACTTTTTCCCTTACGGTTTTAAGCATTTCATCTTTCGAGCCGGCTGTCCCTTCTGAAAAGGATACTTCGGAATGGGTATCTTTAAAACCGTACTTCTCATAATCCTCTATCAGATTCAGAATATCCCAGAATTTCTTAGTATAGTTCTTCATCAGAATATATAACCCTCTCTAAAAAAAGACCCCGTGCCGGAGCGGTAGTTCCTGCACGGCTGCGGTCCTTCTTTTCCAGAATAGCGAGAAAGTCGTTTTTTTTTATGCCGTTTTTCTCACACTCGAGCAGAGTACCTACAACCGAACGGATCATCTTCCACAGAAAAGCATTTGCGGTTATCTGATAAATCAGAAAATCGCCTCTAACATAGAATACGGAACTATAGACATTTCTAATCCGGTTTTTACTCTTATCTCCGGCAGCTGTAAACGTCGTAAAATCCTTTTCTCCGATAAGTACGGATGCCAGTTCATTCAGCCTTACAATGTCGGGTCTTCTTCGTATCTTATAACAAAAATGACGGTAATGGGGAAGACCTACCCGAGAAACATATATATAGTACCGGTATACACGCGCTTTGGCAGAACGCCTGGCATCGAAAGAGGCATCGACTTCTTCGCCTGCAATAACCTTTACATCTTCGGGGAGATACGAATTAATTGCATACGCAAATTTTCCAGCGGCAATGGAATTTATATCCGTATAGAAATTTGCCGTCTGTCCGGCAGCATGAACACCGGAATCCGTTCTCCCGGCACCTCTGATACTTACATCGCGCCCATGTATCCTTGCAAGGCTTCCCTCCAGTATTCCCTGTACCGTCCGCTGATTTTTCTGAACCTGCCATCCCGCAAATTTTGTCCCGTCATAAGCAATAAGAAGTTTTATATTTCTCTCTGCCATAATCAGGCGGATTTCTCCTTTAAATCTTTTATATCTTCTTTAATCCGTTCGAATATTACCTTCGCCTTTTCCAGCATCGGTGAAGGTTTACCCTTCGAAGCCTTTCCCGTACCGAATATCTTCGAAAGCAGTCTTTTGGATTCTTCGAGAGAAGTGATACGTTTTGCAATATCCGACCGCTGACCGTATTTATACTGCAGCAGTGCAGTGATGTAGAGAAAACCGTCGTATCCGTAGTTATTATCCGTATCAGGTCCGAAATTCTTTATTCCGAGCAGATTTTCTTCTCCGTTCTGGTCTTTTTCCACAGCAAGCGAATAAAAAAAGTGTGCTTTCCTGTACAGTAACTTTGCAAGGTAATCATAATGCTCACCCGGATAGTGGGAATGAAGGCTGTTTAAAAGCCATGCACACCTTAACGAGGATAATGCCTGTTTAAATGCAGGGCAGAATAACGACGTAAAACTGTCATAGCACATAACTGCAAGGATATAAGAAACAGCTCCTTCTATTAAGGTACGCGGCTCCTCAAAATTTACCTCGTCGAATACCAGAGCAATGGACTTAAGCCTCTTATCTTTTTCCTTTAACAGCTGTTCTTTAATCTTTTCATCTATGTTTAAAAAATCCTGAGGATAAGCCGAATAGTAGCAGACAGGGCATACGCTTACGGAATATACGATAGGATACAGCTCTCCGTACTTCTGTGTCGGCTCATACATTCTCTTAAGTTCATCTGTCAGTTCTCCGGCAATAAGCCGTCCCCGTCCCGAGAGAAGGTCCTCTCTGAAGAACTTCGATCCGCAGACAGGGCAGATTAACGGTTCTTTGGAAAAATACGTTATTCTTTGCACATTGGGCATATTCACCTCTCTATAATAACCATTGCAAGTGCATTATCATGTTCATGGGTTAATGATACGAAAATTTTAGAAGCACCGGACGCATTAAAAGCTTTTTCCGCATTCCCGGACAGGACCATGTAGGGCTTACCGTACGGATCATTCATTACGGCAATCTCTTTTAATGAAAACCCCCATATCCCGCCGCCGAGTGCCTTTCCGAAAGCTTCTTTGGCTGCAAAACGTGCTGCGAGAGAGAGTATACCCGCTTTTCCGCGCGGCAATGCCACCTTTAACTCCTCAGGATTAAAAAACCTTTTAAATAATCCGGGGTAATCCTTCCATCTGCGCAGTCTTGCTACACTGACAACATCCAGCCCTATACCTAAAATCATTGCCGTTTAATTCCTCCTCGGTTTATTTCATCTACCGCCTTTACATTATTTATTCTGACAAAATCCAGAACCACCCTTTCCGGCTCGTACGAAAGAACAATCACACCGTCAGG
>QILZ01000153.1 GCA_003233545.1 Spirochaetales bacterium | reverse complement strand
TAATCATTTAATTTTTATACTTATTTAATCAAGGGAAATAAGCTGCTTCAGCTCGTTGTCGGAGAGCTCGGTTATCCATTTTTCACCGGTATTTACACTTAAATCGGCAAGCTTTTTTTTGCTTTCCAGCATAACTTGAATCTTTTCTTCGAATGTGGATTTTGTAATGAACCTGTAAACTTTTACATTCTTTTTCTGGCCGATTCTATATGCACGGTCTGTAGCCTGATTTTCTACAGCAGGGTTCCACCAGAGGTCATAATGAATCACATTACGTGCAGCGGTAAGGTTTAAGCCCGTCCCTCCGGCTTTAAGTGATAGAATCATAATACGTGATTCCAGGTTTTCCTGAAAAGAATCAATAAGAATATCTCTCTTTTTCCGTGGTATCCCTCCGTGGAGAAAGAGTGAATCCATATCATAAGCATTTTTTATCATCGCCTGCAATAGATATCCCATTTCCCTGTACTGGCTAAAGATAATAGCCTTTTCATTGGCATCCAGAATCTTTTTAATCAGTTCCATGAGCAGGATACTTTTACCGGAAAGTGATATTTCGGGATTGCCTTTTTTAAGAAAAAGTACAGGGTGATCGCAGATCTGTTTTAATCCGGAAATCAGTTTAAATATAATTCCTTTTCTCGATATCCCGTCAGCGTCGGTCACCATTTCATAGATATTATCTGTAAATTCTTTATAAAGAGCAGCCTGTTCGTGCGTAAGAGTTGTATATTCATCAATCTCAATTTTATCGGGAAGATCATTTATAATCGACCTGTCTGTTTTCTCCCTTCTTATAATAAACGGAGAGGTAACAGCTTTTAAGGATACAAGTTCTTCTCTGCTCTGGAAACGTTCAATTGGAACGGCATACTTCTCTATGAAAGATTTATGATTCCCGAGGAGTCCCTTCATGGTGAAGTCAAAGATGCTCCAGTAATCGGTAAGCCTGTTTTCTAAAGGTGTACCTGTCATGGCAATTTTAATATCTGATTTTATTGCTTTCACTGCCTTGCTCTGGCTGCTTAAGGGATTCTTGATATTCTGTGCTTCATCTATAATAACACAGAGCCATTTATTGGCTTTAAAAGTATCAAGCTCACTTCGTACAAGACTGTATGTTGTTAAAATAATATCCGCATCATTGCTAAAAATTCTTCCCTGTCCGTGATATATAGAAGCACTAAGGGATGGTGCGAATCTCTCTATTTCCCTTTTCCAGTTTGTTAACAGTGTTGCGGGAACGACAATAAGAGCTTTTTTCTGTCCTTTTTTATTAACGGTCCTGCCGCCGGTTTCGGTGCCGATCCTATCACTTGTTTTACCGTCGAAGAGAGATTCCTCTTTAAGTTTTAAAAGCATTGTGATTACCTGAATAGTTTTACCGAGTCCCATATCATCTGCTATCAGTGAACCCAATCCTGTTTTAAAGTTATTGTATAACCATCTATAACCTCTTAGCTGATACGGCCTTAATACTGCATTTAATCCAACCGGTATGGCTACAGAATGAACTTTAAACATTTCCTTGAATATCTGTTTTAGTTCATCATCTGTTTTGATTATTACATCTTTATATTTACCCTCCAGGTTGATTCTCAGTATATCGGTTGGGGTTAACTTCGGCTCTTTTTCCAGTTGTTTTAAAATCCTGCCGGCTTCTCTGTCATTAATATAAATATATATCTCTTTAAATTTGACAATACCTGAGTATTTATTAAGAAGTGCTTTAAACTCCGCCGGAGACAGATGATCATTTCCCACTGCAATACTCCAGTTAAAATCGAGAAGTTTAAAAAGTGAAAAATAGGAAACTATGGGTTTTTTACCGGAAACGGGACTCTTTTTAAACGACAGGCTTAAGGAAGGAATAAAGACTTCCTTAAGTGATTTCGGAAGAAGACTATTAATACCAAGAACACGAAGCACAGGCAGAGCGGAAAACCATACCTTTACAAAGGAATCCGAAGACACTTCTACCGGTTTATCACTGTTTCGTGAAAGAAATATATCCACTTCGGGCAGGTATGCAGATAAAAGTCCGATATCCTTTAATATAGTAAATTTATCTTTTTTATGTGTTAGAAGGTGTTCCTTTAACGGATACGGGTGTACTGCTGTATCCTCTCTGTTTTCCACAAGAATACTAAACATCAATTTATCGACTTTATTTCCTTCTTCTATTTTAATAACGGGAACATACTTTCTGTTTACAATTGATAATCTGCTTAACCAGAGATGGATTGTTTCCGGTATCGCCATCTCCTCGAATTTATCAGGTTTAAAAGGTGTACTATTAAAAAAAAGTGATAATAGCTTATTAGAGGCAGAGTCTTTTACAGGTTTGATCAGACTGATAAAAGAGCCGATAAAATACGAAACCAGAAATAAAACCTGATCTTCTTTTTTAAGCTGCCGGTTATTATAGGTAATTAAATCACCATGCAGAGAATCTGTAAGGATATTTGTTATTTTATTTATCTCGCTGTTAAATTGTGCCGGAATCCATCTTATAATATATTTGTTTTCAGCAATCGAGATAATATCAGGAATATATGCACTCTTTTCCATTAGACTTAAAGAAAAGCTGTATACGATATCGAGAAAAGCAAACCTCTGCGGATATTCATCCAGTCTATTAAGGGGATACCCTTTAAGAATATCCAATAGCTGCATTATGTTTTCGCTGTTTATTTTTAATCTTCCGAAATCCCCTTTTAGTTCTCCCTTTATTTCAAAATTGTCTTTTCTTATATCCATATTAACTGTAACGTTTTTTTGATTCGAATCAGCAGAATTTAAAAAATCATTTTCATTTAAGAATTGTTCTACCGCTTTTTTTATTTTTTTATAGTGCAGCATAATTTTTTTCTTAAAATCATCTTCCAAACAGAACAAAGGTCTCTCAACAAAAAGGTTAGACAAAGAATCGTACATTTCCGGAATTTTCGAAAAATCTATAGATTTAAGCCGTTCTATTTCAGAACTGCTTTTCTGCACACCATCGGGCTGCTCCTTTATTTTGCCGCTTTTTTTACTTTTATTTCCCACACGCCCGTGATGTTCCCCGATTTCCGTTTTATTCTTTTCCAGCATATCTGCTAAATCCGGAATCGAAGTATTATATTTCTGCTGCTCCAAATCCGGTTTTATAGCTTTAAGTATATCGTAATCATGAAGGTTAAAAATAATAAAAGGATTTTTATCTATCTCATTTGAAATCAGATATATTACAGCAGCAATATGTTTGCAGGGAACAGCCCAATCCGGACAGGTGCAGTGTGCCTGCATATCCTCCCATGAGGAAGGAAACAGCTTTATTTTCTGTTTTCTAAGTACATCCAGAAGTTCAGTGGGCAATATTCCCGATTCGAGTTTGGAGAGATAGAGCGGTGATGATAGAATGGTATCTGTTATTTTATCAGTTTCTTTTTTTTTAAATGCCGGCAGTGTTATGGAAACAGAGTACGGAGAAGGCCTTCTTCCCTTTACTTTCGCTTTAACCCTATTTTTGTTTATCTCTATAGAGGAGACAGAACCATTTCGTGCATAGCGTTGTCCGCGGGGAAGACGATTGGAATAATCAATATTATTAAGTGAATTTAACCAGGCAGAACCCCACCATGTATAACCAAACTTAATATATGCCATCTTTTTTGGCCTGTTTCCTCCCGGATAATACTCTGTTTATTATGCAGTGTAACTACTTGATTTACAGTGCCTTGATAATCTGTAACTTTAAAAGCCCTTCATAGATAAACTGAACGGCAAGCCCCGATAAAATTATACCCATGATTCTCTGAATTATGGATACACCCGTTTTCTTAAAAATACGCAGGAACAGTCCGCTTAAGAACATTGTCATCAAAGCAACCGACAGGGTTGCAACTACAGCGCCGAACAGTACCGCCTCCACAAACAAAATTTCCCTGCTTTCGCTTACAAACAGCAGTATCGTTGTTATTGTGCCCGGTCCTGCAAGCATCGGAATGCCAAGAGGAAAAATCGAAACATCTTCTTTTTCCTCTACAGCTTCGGATATTTTTGTTCTCTGCCTGTGTCCGATTAAAAGATCCAATGACGTTATAAAGAGAAGAATACCGCCTGCTACAAAGAAAGAACCGGGAAGAATTCCCAGGAAGGAAAGTATACCTCTTCCGAATAGTATAAAAAGCGAAAGCACAAAAAGGGCTGTAAGTACAGACTTAAAAATAGTATTTCTGCGTTCTTTCTTACTCTGCCCGACTGTAAGCGCGAGAAAAACAGGAATTAATCCGAGAGGATCGATAACTATGAATATTGTAAAAAAAATGGTAAATATTTGGCGTACCATGGATTATCCCTTTCCCCTGCCGGATTATATGCCTGCATTAACCTATTTACAACCCCGCGCGCCGAATAATCGGCATTCCTTATATCGCAGCCTGTTGCGCAGCCTCTCCGCATGCAGACCCGCGGCAAGCAGTTTCCTTATTCGAGCATCAATACAAAGGGGATACCGGGAAGGGATAATAAAAGACACAGCCTGTATGTATTTTCCAGTCCTATTTTATCTCCTAATACTCCTATAATCATTATAACTATGGAATTAAGAACAAAATTAAGTGTCATATATATTCCGTTAGCCGATGCAGGATACTCTTTTTCACTATCCTGAACCAATGCCATAATTACAGGTGTAACGGAAAAAATAGAAAATCCGAGCAGAACAAGAGAAGGAATAATAAGAAAACCGTGCGAGAAGAGAAAAAGCAGCATAAAAACCGGAGACAGGACCATAATGAGCAACAGCATTCTCTTTCTTCCGATCAGATCGGAAAAGGAACCGGAGGCAAAGGTTCCCGCAGCACCGGCAAACTCCAGTACGGACAGCGATATACCTGCAAGCCAGAGGCTCGAACCCCTGGATGTGAGATAAGTAGGCAGAAAAGCCGTAAATGCGGAGGCTATTATCGATTTACTAAATGCAATTCCGGTAATAATAATAAACAGTTTCCTGTGACGTTTTAAGACAGTACCGAGACTCGATAAGTATTTTTTTTCTTCCTTTTTATCGGAAATCAAATGTGCAGGAATATTCTTTAACCTGAAATAGAGGAACAGAGAGGCTGCTACACCAAAAGGAATCAGCCTGAAAGTTCCTTTAATTCCCCACATCGAAATTGCACCAAGGATAACGAGAGGGCCGACACTCCGTGCAAGTTCCCCGCCGAACATGAAAAAACTCATTCCGGCTCCGATTCTTTTCCCGGATACATTTCTCATAAGAACAGGTGCGGGGACATGAAAAAACGAAGCACTTATTCCCATTGTTAACAGAAGGAGAATAAGAAAGAGGTAAGAACCTGAAATAGGCAATAAACTCATAGTAACCGCAGTTACCAGGGGCGTAATAATTACAAAGTACGTTAACGGCAGCTTATCCGCCACAACACCTATAAACGGGTTTAAAAGAGACGGTATCCTCTGAAAAACAGAAAGGAGCGCCGCAAGAGATAAGGAAAGACCTAAATTCTTTATAAGCAGAGGAAGGATCGGAGACAGGAAGGAACTGAAGGTATCGTGGAAAAAATGTGCAAATGTAAGAGTTACAACATAGCCCAAATGGAATTTATGCTTATTCACCTTTTCCATAAAAATACCTCCGGGATTATAACAGAGGAATCCCCCGTTAATCCCCCGTTAATCAGCCGTTACCGGCTTAAAAAATGATAGAAACAACAGACCCTGTTTTACAGTATAAGGTTTTTATAATAGACAGCGGAAGTATATTGAATTTAAAATTCAAGTGCAACACGCAGGCAGATACTTATTATCTTTTTATAAATATTACTTGACATTACACACAATATTCTTAAATTATATATCTTTATAACAGAGACTACGGTGGTGGAGTCCACCTTAAAGCTTAATGCCAATGACTCCTACTTCATAACAAAAGAAGCAGGGGTTTTTTATGCTTGTGGCTTTAAGCATTTTTCAGTTAAGTTATGTACTCTTACTCTCACCGTTAATTTTCGGAATACTCGCAAAGTTAGAAGAACGCATCGAATCAAAACAGGGTCCGCGTATATTCCAGCCCTACCATGATATATTTAAACTTCTCAGGAAAGAGAGCGTTATACCGTCTGTAGCATCTCCGCTTTTTAAGAGTGCACCATACGTTTCATTCTCTTTCTATATGATCTTAACGCTTGTACTTCCTATAATTACCGCTTTCCCGCTCTCCTTCGGACCGACTGTCGATTTTATAGGAGGCGGATTAACATTCGGAGCGGCAGCAACAATTAAGAAATTATCTTCTCTCGACAGCAGAAGTAACTACTCTCATCTCGGAACATCGCGCGCCTCGAGTGTCGGAGCTCTCGCCGAGCCCATAATAGTGCTTATTTTTATAATGCTTGGCGTATTATCAAAAACAAACAATCCCTATGTCATTAACAATGTGCTGCAGCATTCGAGGTCCTGGTATTTTTCCCTTGTTCACTGGTTCGTATCCGCATCGTTTTTCATGATTTTAATTGTGGAACTCGGTAAACTTCCGATAGAATCCCACTCCACCTCAGAACTCGGCATGATAGACCAGGCAATGGAGATGGAATACTCAGGGATAGAACTTGCGTTTTTTAAGTGGGGCGGTTATATAAAGAAATTCCTGTTAATGAGCGTTTTCCTTAATGTATATACCGTTCCTTTCTGGGTGCCTCTCTCCGTTAATATTCCGGGCATTCTTGCCTATTCATTGATCCATTTTATAAAATTGATCGTTCTTGTTGTAATACTTGCACTTATCGAGGAAACGATTTCCAAACTGAGATTATTTAAAATATTTGATTATATTTCGATATCTTTTGCTTTTGCCTTTCTTGCAATACTTGCATTTTACATAACAAGGGGAGGATTTTAATATGCAGGGAATTTTCAGCCTTACAGGCTTTTTCCTGATTGTTCTTTTATTCTTTATGCAATGGGAAGTATATGTAAAAAATATCATCATTACTTTTTCGGTAAGCTCTTTCATTCTATCCGGATTTCTTCTTTACCTCGGGATAGTCAATGAAGAACATATTCTTCTTGCACTCTCCGCCTTAACTGCAGCCGTAAGAGGATTCTTTATCCCATACATTATGTTATACAGTTTAAGAAAGGACACATGGCGTGCCCGTGAGTCGGAACCTTTAATGGGTACTGCAACATCGATCCTTATCTCGGTGCTTATAGTCATCTTTGCCTATATACTCTACAGATCGACCCTGTACGGATTCATCAAGGTTCCCGAAGGGTCGCTTCCGATAGCTTTAATGCTTCAGGGATCATTCCTTATGATTTCACGCAGAAACACCTTTATTCAAATGGTCGGATATATGGTTATGGAAAATGCGATTATTCTTTTCAGCGGTTATATTTTCCCGGGCCTGCCTTTTGTAATAGAAGCGGGGGTAATTCTTGATCTTATAGGTATAGTTATGATATTCGCTCTGCTTATGCGGATCAGAGAAAATACCATTTCTTCCGGTACACCGGATTCATATGAAAATATAGAAGAATTAAAGGGGTAATGTAATGACTGTCTATGTACTCCCTATCATAATAAGTGCAGCAGGCGCCCTTTTATCTGTTGTTCCCGTATTATATTTCGAGGAAACAGTATCTGTTGCGGCATCTTCACTCTCCTTACTTGCATCGATATGGATTCTGTTTATGCCTGGATTTAACGGTACCTTTTTATTTATCGACGGACTTTCTAAGCTGATGCTTGTAATGATCTCTGCAGTGTATTTGACGGCTGTGGTTTTTTCTATTACATATTTAAAATATATAGAAAATCCTCTTTTCCGTAAAAAGATATACTTCCTTCTTCTGAACCTGTTTGCATTTACCATGCTTTTAAGTGTTTCTGTCAACAATCTCGGATGGATATGGGTGGGAATAGAAGCTACAACCGTTACAAGTGCACTGTTAGTTGCAGTTGAAAACGATGAGACCGCCCTGGAGGCAAGCTGGAGATATATTATTGTCGTTTCCATAGGACTGGTTATCTCACTCCTGTCCGTTGTTCTTATATACGGGGCATCGAAGAATCTGCTTCTGTCATCACTTTTCCTTTCCCATAATCCGGACAATCTGCGGCTGTTAACCCTCGGAGTACTCATGGGAATTATCGGCTACGGCACAAAAGCAGGCATTTTCCCGATGCATACATGGCTTCCTGACGTACACGGGAAAGCCCCCGCTCCGATCAGCGCAGTATTTTCGGCTGTCCTGCTTCCGGTTGCCCTTTATGCGGTGGAAAGACTTATGCAAATAGCACCTTTCCTGATTATAAAAAATTTCACACTGATTTTAGGCATACTGACAGTCGTTACAGCTTCGATTCTTATCGGTGTACAGAAGAGATACAAAAGAATGTTTGCATATTCGTCGATGGAAAATATGGGCATGGTTCTGATAGGGCTCTCCCTCGGAGGATATGGATTCGCCGGTGCAGTCGTACTTATGATTTCCCATGCTTTTGCAAAATCAGGTGTCTTTTTCTTAAGCGGGAATCTTCTTTCAAGGTATAAAACCACACTGACAAGTGGTATAAACGACGTCGTAAAACAGATGCCTGTAACAGGATACGGGCTTCTGTTCGGGTCGATGTCCGTAACGGGTTTACCGCCTTTCGGATCTTTTTTCGGTGAGCTTATGGTAATATATGCTCTTATAAAAAATTACGGAATTATAATTGCCGGTGTGGTAGCCGTTTTTTTGATTTTAGCCTTTATTTCGCTGAACTATCATGTCGGAAGAATGCTGTTTTCAGAGTCCGGTAACCCTGCCCTTAAGAAAATGGAGCAAGGCAGAACGGCAATTATAATGCCTGTTATAAATATAATTCTGTCATTCGGCGTTGTTTTTTTTATTCCTCAAATCATTTCCATTCTGCAGAGGTAACAGAGTATGAAACGGCTTTTAGGTGTCTTTAACAGAAACGAAAGAAACGACGACAGGGAATTCCTTCTTATCCAGGATAATAACCGTTTTGATATTAAAGAATGCAGCGGGGCCGGTGATAAAAAGAAATACGGAAATTACAGGTTAATTAAAAAGAGAAACGGGATTATCGGTACAGGCAAATCGAGCGGAGACGGGGTTTTTGATTTCAGGTACGGACCTGTTACAGGCGGCATTAACGAATGCGGTATGTTACATCTATATACTTACGGAGAACGTATTCTCTCCGTGGAGATAGATGCTTCCTACAAACACCGCGGTATGGAAAAGAGAATGACCGGCAAAACCCCGGAAGAAGCAATCGGTACTGCAGAAAAGATATGCGGAAACTTTGCCGTATCACACTCTCTGGCATTTTCATCATCCGTAGAAAATGCACTTGGAATCAAAACAGACGAGACGGTAAACCGTTTAAGAATAACAGCCCTGGAAATGGAAAGAATATACAATCATCTGTATGTTATAGAAAAACTTGCAGCTGCCGCAGCTCAGAAGGTTCTTTCGTCCCATTTAAGCGCCATGTTCGAAGAAGCATTAAGAATGAACAAGATACTCTTTAATATGCGCTATATTATGAACTACAACCTGATAGGCGGTGTTAAATCTATTCCCGGGTTAAATACAATTAATAAAGTATTGGACTGGACGGAAAAGCTTTCGGACAGTTTTTCAACGATCTACACTTATAGTATGGAAAGCGGCAACTTCTTAGACAGGCTGCACCTGACTTCGGTTTTAAAACCGGAAACAGCATTTGGAATCGGCGTAACAGGCCCTGCTTTACGGGCTTCGGGCGCAGTCGAAGATTTAAGAATTAACAATAGTCTCATTACAGAATTACAGGTTCAGCACAAAGAGGAGGGAGATTCTCTTTCGAGAATGGAAGTGAGAGCCGGAGAACTTTTAAACTCCCTCGATATAGTTAAGAATCAGCTTAAATATATAAAAACTTCTCATGCCCGGAAAAACACAGAATCCGGAAATATTCCGAACACGGATGGGAAAACCGGTAAAAGCGGCAGCGGTACAGGAGCTTCCGAATCTCCCAGCGGTATCATTGTGTACTATACCGAAATAAACGACGGAAAAATATCGTATGTTTTTGCTTCCACTCCGTCACTTTTCGGATTTAAGGCATTTTCCGAAACAATTACCGGTCATATTTTCACTGATTTTCCATTTTCTCTGGAATCCTTCGGTGTTCACTTTGCCGATTTAGCGAGGTAGTCTTATGAAATGGTGGCCTTTGTACGGAATAAAAAAGAAACTCACAGAACAGACGGAATATTTAACTCATCATACCGTAGAAAAGTTAGAGGGTAATTTTTCACGGTCGCTCCACATATATACCATAGACGTCGGTAACTCTAATGTTCTTAATTTTGATATACATGCACTTAAATCATCACAGTATAATACTCATAAATTCGGTATCTTCTTTGCAGCTACGCCAAGACACGCCGATTTACTGATCGTCTTAGGGTGTCCCACTCGTAAAATGATAGAACCTTTATTGGAAACAGTGAATCAACTTCCGAAACCATACGGAATATTCTGGATTAAAGGATGCTCGGCCGGTATGAGCCTTTACGATCTTAAAGTTAAAAACATAGTTTCGGTTCTGGACGGCTGCCCGGAGCCCGCCGAAATACTTGCCGTAATCTTAAAACTTGTTAAAAGGACCGGATCATGATTTATTTATACCTCGCTGTTATATTCCTGATCCTGGGAATAGTACTGTCTTTTAGTAGAATACTGGGATATTCGGCAACAATAATAGGATCGATATTTTCATTTATTACAGGCATAACCTTTAAGGGAATATTTACGATATTCACTATTGCTCCCGGCATTACAATCGGTTTCTCGGTTGATAAAACATCCGCAATGTTTCTTGTAATAGCCTCTGTTGCATGGATATTTACAGCATTATACTCCATAGACTACGGAAAATTGTATGCGAAATCGATGACTCTCTGGTTTAACATATCCGTTTTCGGCATGTTTATCATATTGGCAGCAGCAGACAGCATAACATTCATAGCGGGCTGGGAAATAATGACCGTTTCCGCTTATCTTCTTGTTTTAGAACATAAAGATTCTTTTAAAGAGGCCTTTAAATTTCTTGCATTCGGTGAAGTTTCCCTCATTGCTTTGATTTTAGGATTTATTTTAAGCTTTTTTATCAATAATGATACCGGCTTTGCCGACCTTAATAGATTTTCACCGGTTGCTCTGGGGCTGTTAACATTCGGATTTATAGTAAAAATGGGCATTGTTCCTTTTCATACATGGCTGATAGATGCACATTCCAAAGCTCCTGCGAACGCTTCCGCATTACTGAGTGCCCCTTTAACCCTTATGGGAATCTACGGGATCGAAAGAGTTCTAACAGGAAATCCGCATGTCGGGTATCTGCAATGGTGGGGTGTGGCTGCTATGATTTTAGGTTCTCTTTCCGCATTCTGGGGAGCACTTCATGCGGCTTCTTCCGAAAGGCTTAAAACACTTCCGGCATATTCTACTGTCGAAAATAACGGGATGATACTGACTGCAATAGGATTCGGTGTAATCGCAGCAGCAGAGGGGAAACATATACTCTTCCGGTTTGCCTTTGCAACAGCCTTAGTACTTATAATTGCACATACGATCTCCAAATCACTTCTTTTTATATCGGTAGGCCATGCAAAAGAAGCCCTTGGTTCGGAGAATATAAACGATGTCCGCGGAATATGGAGCAGTGTCGGAATTACACCTGCAGCAGGAATTCTTATATCCGGCCTTTCTTTCAGTGCCTTTCCCCCTTTTATAGGATTTGTCGGTGAATGGATGTTTTTGGAACTCATTTTTCAGTCTTTTAAATTTGCAAACATTCTAAGCAGGCTTACAGCGACCTTTGCAGGTATTTTTTCTGCACTTGCAATAGGGCTTGCGGCATTTTCAATGATTAAACTTGCAGGGTATACGGCACTTGGATTCGACCATGGGAAAAAATCAAAAAAAATTCATTCTTTTACAATGAAAATAACCGAGCTGTCCCTGCTCATAATAGTAATAGGTTCCGGTATCTTCGTGACATTTATTCTAAGATATTTCGGATATACAAACTTTACATCAGGACTTCTTGCCGTTTTTAAGCCGATGCTTCTTATCTCCGGCAATCCCCCTTTCGGCGTTATATCACCGGCATTCTTTATAATAATTATTCTTGTTCTTTTGCTTTTTCCGCTTCTCGTTTACTTCAGCAGGCACAGAGGTACAAGACGTGTAAATTCATGGAACGGAGGAATTCCCCTTACAGAGGATGAATATTTTACTTCATCCGCTTATTCCGGAATATTAAAAATAATTCTTAATAAGTTATACATGACAAGAGAGATTAAGGGAAGAGAAAAGAAAATAGTAATCGTTGATATGGTGAGATACTTTTACTCATGGTTAAATAAATTTGTCCTCGGTTCAGGATATCTGCTTTCGAAAATCCTTATGAACGGTAAAGTATATGCTTATGTTTCCTATATAATAGTTATGTTTGTTCTGGTCTTCCTTCTTGTTTAGCCGAAGCTGATACCTGTTACCACGCCGGTAACATATATTAATTTTCCATTAGTGATGTTGAAACCGGAAACGATTTCCTTGATTTTTCAATTATTATGTGATATAATTATTACCG